>NZ_JAWOTF010000003.1:0-82643 GCF_033338735.1 Vibrio sp. Vb1127
TGGTGCCGACTACCGGAATCGAACTGGTGACCTACTGATTACAAGTCAGTTGCTCTACCTACTGAGCTAAGTCGGCACACTTTATTCTTTTGTCCGTGTTATAACATTTCGTTAAGACACCAACAAATCAAATTGTGGTGCCCGGAGGCGGAATCGAACCACCGACACGAGGATTTTCAATCCTCTGCTCTACCGACTGAGCTATCCGGGCAACGGAGCGCTATTAAACGGATTTTCCCGCGTTGCGTCAACCACTTTTTTTAAATAATTTCAAAAAAGTGGTTGTTCGAACGCTTTTTATTCAACTATCACTACAAAGTTTGCTTCGAGTTAAATTCCTTTTTGAAATTTGTAACTTTTTCTAGGTAGCGACGCGCTTCTGCGTTCGGGTGTTTCTTGGTTAACGCCCAATAAACTTGGTTGGGTTGCAATGAATTAAGATCTTGCATTGCGCGTTTGCGATCACTGCGATGAAATGTGTTTAAAACTCCTCCAGTACCGCCATTGTAAGCTGAAATCATGCTGTACTCGAGAGAGGTAGGGTGGCGGACTTCTCTTAAATAACGATTTTTTAAGATATAGAAATACGCAGTACCAGTATCTATGTTGTTTTCTGGATTAAACAAATATTCAGGGCTTGGTTGGCCTGAGCGCTTTTTCACGAGTTTGAACACATCTCGTCCCGCGGTTTTAGGTACAACTTGCATTAGGCCATATGCATTTGCCCAACTTACCGCGTATGGGTTGAAACTGCTCTCGGTTTTAATAATGGCGTATATCAAGTCTTCTGGAATGTCGTATTTCTTGGAAGCTCGACGCACGATATCAGCGTATTGGTAGCTGCGTGTTGAAAAGTGGTCTTCAACCATGGGAATTTCGACATAATACGCTTTCTTGAAATCTACATTTTTGGTTTTTATTTTATTTGCGATGAGGTATTCCGCAAATCGGTTTGCCCGCCAAGACCATTGAATTGGCTTATTGTCTTGGTCGACAACTTGTTTATACAGGAATGGTTGCCCCTCTAACGTGATACCTTTAGAGGAGAACAAGTCGACGTGCGCGGGATCGTCTGGTGTTAACAAGGTGGTGACAATCGCGTCTTTTAGGTGTTTTTGGGGCTCGGTCGGTGATACAGTCTCTATCGTGATCACGCCTTTGCGAAAGTCGACCTCGGCGCGGCTAAGGTAGTTATCGATGTACTTAACGTAATTACTCTTGCCAGCGTACTTGATTTCTTTTTTACCCCAGCGCTTTTGAATATTGCCTGAAAAGCTATTGATTAAGGCATCTAGCGCCGCAGTATCTTTTTCAAATTGTCCTGGTAGCTCAGCTAAGTTATTGGCAAAACGGTTTGTTGGCTCGTAGTTGACGTCATAAATCTTTTCGACGAATTCACGGCTACAGCCTGCCATTAAAAGTGCGGCAGCAATAAAGACAATTTTTTTCATAAGTATCAGAGTTATTGAAGGTAATAGAAAAATGACACCACAAATGGTTGTGATGTCATTGTTTAACTCAAGCGACTTTATTCGCTCGGAGGTGTGTAACCTTCGATATGAACGTCTTTTCCTTCAAAGAGGAAATTTACCATTTCTGTTTCGATCAGTTTGCGGTGTTCTGGATCCATCATGTTGAGTTTCTTCTCGTTGATCAACATGGTTTGTTTGTGTTGCCACTGAGCCCACGCTTCTTTCGAGATGTTGTCGAAAATGCGTTTACCTAGTTCACCAGGGTAAAGTTGAAAGTCTAGACCTTCGCCTTCTTTCTTTAGTCGAGCACAAAATACAGTGCGGCTCATAATGACTCCTTGTATTCAATTAACGAAGTTCGTGGGGTAGCGTTTCCAGCAATAGTTTTACTGGCGCGGCTAAACCGACTTCTTCAGGTTTAGATAAGTTATACCAAAGACCTTTGTTGCCTTCCATTATCACGTCCGGTTGCTTTGATAAATCAATCAAAATTGGCGTGATATCTAGGTGGTAATGGCTGAATGTATGACGAAAGGTAATCAGTGTTTGCTTCTGTTTGATATTGCTGGCTTGAATGCCGCGTTGATCCAGTAGCAATTCAATGTCGCTTTCTGCATCCACATGTTCGGTTTGTGGGAAGCAGAATAAGCCACCCCAAATGCCTGTTTGTGGTCTTTGCTCCAACCACACCTCATGACCATTTTCGGTGTTGTGGTGAAGCATCACGAAACGAGTTTGCTTGATTGGTTTATCTTTCTTCGGTTTTTTGCCCGGGTAGTCGAGCACATTACCTTGTTGTTTTGCCACACACAGGTCAGCAACAGGGCAGAGGCTACATTTGGGTTTGCTGCGAGTGCAGACCATTGCGCCCATGTCCATCATTGCCTGGTTATACTTATCTACATCCGTTTGTGGGGTATGCGTTTCGGCAATTTCCCACAGCTGGTTTTCAACCTTTTTTTGTCCTGGCCATCCTGCAACTGCGAAACAGCGGGATAGGGTGCGCTTCACGTTACCATCAAGAATCGCGTGTGGTTGTTTATACACAGACGATAAAATGGCGGCAGCAGTAGAGCGACCAATCCCCGGTAGGGCGTTCATTTTCTCTATATCAAGAGGAAACTCACCATTGTATGTAGAGGCGACCTCTTGTGCTGCTTTGTGAAGGTTACGGGCTCGGGCGTAATACCCTAAGCCAGTCCAAAGGTGTAGGACTTCATCTTGCTCAGCATTGGCAAGATCGATTACGGTTGGAAAGCGCTCCAAGAAACGTTGGTAATACGGAATAACCGTAGTGACCTGAGTTTGCTGAAGCATAATTTCAGACAACCAGACACTGTATGCGGTCTTATTTTGTTGCCACGGAAGATCTTTTCTTCCATATGCGTCATACCATTCTAGGATGGCACTGGCGAAAGGTGTCACGACTTGCTCTGTATTCTATTATTGGTTAGGTGCAAAATTGCACCACATAATGGGCAAGAAGTACAACGGATAAACAGTAGGGATATAAAGAGGTGTTTCGTTGCTTTTGGGTTGCCATAGACCAAGAGCTCAACAAATACTTGCACCTAAGTAAATTCTTTGGATAATCCCCGCTTTGATTAATCAATGTGCAGGCAAAATCAATGAGTGAAGTAACCACTAACGAATACAACGAAGACGGAAAGCTGATCCGCAAAATCCGCAGCTTTGTACGCCGTGAAGGGCGTTTGACTAAAGGTCAAGAGAGCGCGATGAATGAATGCTGGCCTACGATGGGTATTGACTTCAAAGCTGAACTTCTCGATTGGAAAGAGGTGTTTGGCAACGATAACCCAGTAGTGCTTGAGATCGGTTTTGGTATGGGTGCTTCATTGGTTGAAATGGCAAAGAACGCGCCAGAGAAAAACTTCATCGGTATCGAAGTTCATAGCCCAGGCGTTGGTGCTTGTCTTGCCGATGCTCGCGAAGCGGGAATTACTAACCTGCGTGTAATGTGTCACGATGCGGTAGAAGTATTCGAACACATGATCCCAAATGGCAGCTTATCGACACTGCAATTGTTCTTCCCAGACCCTTGGCATAAGAAGCGTCACCACAAGCGTCGTATTGTTCAATTAGGTTTTGCGGAAATGGTGCGTGAGAAGCTTATCCCTAATGAAGGTATTTTCCACATGGCGACCGACTGGGAAAACTACGCAGAGCACATGATTGAAGTGATGAACCAAGCGCCAGGTTTCGAAAACATTGCTAAAGATGGTGATTTCGTTCCTCGTCCAGACGATCGCCCGCTAACGAAGTTTGAAGCTCGTGGTCACCGTCTTGGTCACGGTGTTTGGGATATCAAATATAAGCGTATTGCGTAACCAGAGGAGTTCATGGGATGTACCATTACGCGATATTAGCGAATCCGGGTCATAACCGAATTTACTTTGATAGCGCAATGACCATTGCCTGTTCTGAGCTAAAAGCAATTTTAGCTTCACAAGGCGTGGATGTGACAGAAATTGGTAGTAAAGACGTTGGCTTACCTGCTGCGTTGGTGTTTTCTTGTCAGGAAGCGCTAACCGATGAGCAGGCGCGAAGAATCGCAGCCTCTTCGATTTACTATGCGCTATTTGAAGTGCGCGAAGATGGTTTACTTCGACCAGTTCAAGCGCCCGTATTTAACACTTTCCCGGAAAGTATGAGCCAGATTTTGCGCTACACCGGGAAAACAAACGAACAGTTTACCCGTTTGATGGTGAATATCGGCATTAGTGCGTCCAATACGGGAAGTGAACAACTGACCTTAATGGATCCAATGTGTGGTAAAGGTACAACCTTATTTGAAGGCTTGATCCACGGTTTGAACGTGGTAGGGGTTGAGATCAACGCCAAGTGGGTGCAAGAGATCCAGACCTTTATTGTTAAGTTCATGAAGAATGGCCGCTTTAAGCACAAAGTGAGCAAAGAAAAGCGCACTGCGGGTGGCAAGAAAGTGGCGGATGGTTTCGTGGTTGAAACTGCAGCAAATAAAGAAGATTACAACCAAGGCAATCTTCAGTTTATGAAGCTGTATTCGGCTGATACTCGTATCGCTGATCAAGTCGTGAAAAAGAACTCAGTTGATGTGATGGTGTCTGACTTGCCTTACGGCGTGCAGCACGGCAGCAAAAATGCCAAGGACAGCAAACTGAACCGTAGTCCACTAGAGCTTTTAAAAGAGGCTCTGCCTGCATGGAAAGTGGTATTGAAAAAGCAAGGTTCAGTGGTGTTGTCTTTCAATGAATTCACATTGAAATGGAAAGATGTCGCGGCATTATTTGAAGAGCAAGGTTGGAAGGTACTTTCAGAAGAGCCTTACATCGGTTATCTTCACCGTGTTGATCAATCTATCAACCGCAATATTATTGTGGCAGTAAAACCATAATCGACTTGAGTCGAACGAACCCTATGGAAAAGCCAACGACACGTTGGCTTTTTTTACCTCTGAGCTCAACGAGTTCTCTTGTAAATAGAAGGTAGAGAATGAAACCGACAGTGGAAATTTTGACAGATATTTTGGCGGAAGTACGCCCTTTAATCGGCCAAGGTAAAGTGGCTGATTACATTCCTGCTCTGGCAAAAGTACCCAGCAACAAGTTAGGTATTGCGGTATACACCAACGAAGGTGAGGTTATTAAGGCGGGTGATGCCGATGAACCTTTCTCTATCCAATCTATTTCAAAAGCATTGAGCTTGACGTTAGCGATGTGCTTGTACAAGCAAGAAGAAATTTGGTCTCGAGTGGGAAAAGAGCCTTCGGGGCAGGCATTTAATTCGCTAATCCAGCTAGAAATGGAGCAAGGTATTCCTCGTAATCCATTTATAAATGCTGGAGCGATAGTAGTGGCGGATTTGTTACAAACTCGCTTATCTGCGCCTCGTCAGCGCCTGTTGGAGTTTGTGCGTCAGCTTTCTGGTGATACCCATATTGTGTATGACAAAGTCGTTGCGGCATCCGAAATGATGCATGGTGATCGTAATGCGGCGATTGCATATCTCATGCGTTCGTTTGGCAACTTCGAAAATGAAGTGATTCCAGTACTACAAAACTACTTCCACGCTTGTGCGCTGAAGATGAGTTGCGTCGATTTGGCTAAAACGTTTAGCTATTTAGCAAACAAGGGCACATCGGTACAAACGGGTAAGCCTGTAGTTTCTCCTGTGCAAACCAAACAACTTAATGCACTGTTAGCAACGTGTGGCTTGTATGATGGCGCGGGCGAGTTTGCTTATCGCGTTGGAATGCCTGGTAAGTCTGGTGTTGGTGGTGGCATTATCGCGGTAGTACCTGGTGAAATGACCATTTCAGTATGGTCTCCAGAGCTTGATCCTTCAGGTAACTCGCTTGCTGGTACTAAGGCGCTTGAGCTGCTCTCAGAGCGAATTGGCCGTTCAATTTTCTAAGGTTGGAAATGTGTCAACCTTATTTAGGGTGGTACTGTTTCTAAATAAAAAGCCTCTCAATTGAGAGGCTTTTTTGTTTTGGGGTTGCGTTACTCTTCGCTTTCTTCGGCCATAAAGGCTTCGAGCAAATCATTAAGGAAGAGCTTCCCTTTTTCAGTAATTTGCCAGTGGGTAGGCGTTTCACTCAGGTAGCCCATTTCTATCGCCCAGTTGATGGTTTCTTGAATCGTACTGAGCGGTAAGCCCGTGGTGTCCACGTAATCTTGCTTCGGACAGGCTTCAATTAAGCGGAATCGGTTCATAAAGAACTCGAATGGACGATCTTCATCCGCGACGACATGTTCCGTATGCAGATAAGGTTTGACCATATTTTGATAAGCCGCTAAATAGCCTCGCGGGTGTTTTACCTTTGTCGTTCGAATAATACGTCCGTCGGTAAAACTGAGTTTGCCATGAGAGCCACAACCGATACCAAGGTAATCACCAAAGCGCCAGTAGTTGAGGTTGTGCTGACACTGATAGCCCGGCTTACTGTAACCGGAGATTTCATATTGCACATAACCCGCGGCTGCAAGTTTTTGGTGTCCGAGCTCGAAAATATCCCACAAGTCATCATCGTCAGGTAGCGTTGGTGGCTTGTAGTAGAACATGGTGTTTGGTTCGATGGTCAGCTGATACCAAGACAAGTGCGGCGGTGCCAACTCAATCGCTTTGTCCAAATCTGCCAAGGCTTGTTCGATGCTTTGATCAGGTAAGCCGTGCATGAGATCGAGGTTAAAGCTGTTCAAACCGATTTGGTGCGCCAGCTGAGCAGCGTTGACGGCTTCGTCTTGGCCGTGAATACGCCCCAAACGCTCAAGCTTTTGTTGCTCAAAGCTTTGCACGCCGATAGAGATACGCGTTACCCCGGCTTTACGGTAGCCAACAAAACGCTCTGCTTCGATGGTGCCTGGGTTCGCTTCCATGGTTATTTCGATTTCAGGCTTGAACGGAATACGCGCTTCAATGCCCTTAAGTAGACGCTCGATGCCTTCTGCCGAAATCAAACTCGGCGTACCACCACCAATGAAGATTGAATACAGTGGACGTGGCGCTTCGTTAAGTCGGTATTTCTCAATGTCGGTATCCAAATCTTCTAAAAGGGCACTGATGTACTCTTCTTCTGGAATCTCGGTTTTGAGCGCGTGAGAGTTAAAGTCGCAATACGGGCACTTTTGCACACACCAAGGGATGTGTACATACAAGCTGAGTGCTGGGGGCGTTAACATGGTCTAATTCGCTCGTGATTACTGAGACACTTGCTCAGACAGTTGAGCAAACAACGACTTGAGCGCTTTACCGCGGTGAGACAGTTGTTTCTTACGTGCAGGTTCAAGTTCGGCTGACGCACAGTTGTCTTCAGGAACAAAGAAGATTGGGTCGTAGCCAAAGCCATTTTCACCGTGTGCTTCAGTTAGAATTCGGCCTTCCCATTTACCGTGACAGACGATAGGCGTTGGGTCGTTCTCGTGACGCATGAGGACTAATACACAGTGGAAACGTGCTGTACGCTCTGCTTCTGGTACGCCTTCCATTGCCGCTAGCAATTTTTCTAGATTCTCTTGATCAGATGCGCTCTCGCCTGCGTAACGTGCAGAGTAAATGCCCGGAGCGCCTTTTAAGAAATCGACTTCTAATCCAGAGTCGTCTGCAATGGCAGGAAGCCCTGTTTCTTGTGCGGCATGGCGAGCTTTAATGATTGCGTTTTCAATGAAAGTTGTACCCGTTTCAGGCACTTCCGATACATTGAATTCACTTTGCGCTAATACTTCAAAGCCGAAGTCAGACAACAAATCTGCCATTTCACGAACTTTGCCTTGGTTACCAGTTGCTAGCACAATTTTTTTCATGGGAATCTCTTTTAATAGTGATAGAGGAGAACAAATCGTTCTCCTCTAGATATTCTTTAACTAATAAGTGGTTTTTAGCCTGCTTAGATCCAAAAGCTTTTGGAACATCACAACCCAATTACTCTTCAACATAAAACTTCTGGGTGAATTTAAGCTTACCTGAGCCTTTGTTTCCAGCTTTTACGTCAATATCGAAAGTAAAAGTTTCTTCGTGGGTAATTGGTAGTTCGGCTAAATAGTATATCGCATTGCCTTCTTTGACTTCACGAAAGGTCAAGGTCTGAGTTTGGCCGATAAGGTTCTTCGCGCGTCCAGCAATTTTTGCTTCTAATGCTGGCTTACCCAATGAAGCTCTATCTAACACGCTAATATTAACCACAGCGAGGTATCCATTACGTTTGATATCGTAGCTACGTGCGACTTTGGGTGTTAGGAATGTTGAGTTAAACGCGACATAGTGTACTTCGATATCTTTCATATTTTTAAACTGATCGGCGAAGCTTGGTAACGACAACAGGCTAATCAGTAATGCGGTAATCCATTTGCTCATTGTTACTTCCTCAAAGCACTTGTTATAAAACAACCATAGCTGCAATTTTACCTTGGTCAGGGGGTAAAAAATGCGTACTCAGTCGTTGGTATTAGTAAGTGTGGTACAAAATCGTAAATAAAAAGCCATCATATGATGGCTTTAATTTCTGTCGGTATCTGGGTAGGCGATTCTATCCGAATTTGTTTGTGCCGTCCTAATTCACCTTTTTCTATGTGAACCAAGCCCTTAGCGATTTTAAACTGCTTGGCTAAGAACTTAGTTAGGTGTGCATTAGCTTTGCCATCGACAGGTGGAGCAGTAATGGCGATTTTTAGCTCTTCACCATGCAAGCCAACGATTTTATCGCGGCTAGCTTTAGGTTGAATATAGAGCTTCAGGATGATGTCCTCACCATCTTGCCAAACTGCAGCTGACATTATAGCTGGAACCAAATTGGACCAATGATATCGCCCATTAAGAAGTTCGCGAACTGCAAGCCGATAAATAACACCAGTACGCTTAAATCAAGACCACCAATAGCCGGAAGAATACGACGGATTGGAGCGCACATTGGCTCGGTCAGTTGATGGAATACGTACTCGATAGGGCTGCGGCCTTGGCTTACCCAGCTCAAAATTGCACGGATCAATAGTACCCAGAACAATAGGCCACCTGCGGCTTTGATTAATGATAATAAGCCCAAGAATAAGAAGTCAGCGCTGAAAGAGACGGAACCGTTCGAAGCTATTAGGATAAGCACGACAAATTTAAGCACACACAACACGTAGGCAAACAACACGGTTGCTAGGTCAATATTCCCCACGGAAGGGATAACGCGGCGCAATGGACCAATGACCGGCTGAGTCGCTTTTACTATGAATTGCGAGAATGGGTTGTAGAAGTCTGCGCGCGCAGCTTGCAACCAAATTCGCAAAATTACGACCATGATGTACAGGTCAAATAGGGTTGAGATGAGAAAACTCATTGAATTCATAAGGTACCCTTAACAAGTGATGGATGATACTAAACGGAGTTCATCCAAATAATTAAAACAGTTTTTCCATTTCTTCCGCGCGAGCCACAGCAGCTTGCATGGCTTTAGCGACAATATCTGAAAGTTGATGTTCGTTGAATGTACGCAGTGCTTCTGCCGTTGTCCCACCTTTCGATGTCACGTTCTCACGCAGGGTCGATAGCTCAGTTTCTGGGTTGCTAACCACCATACTGGCCGCGCCCAATGCAGCTTGTTGAACCAATAGTCGAGCAGTCTCTTTATCAAAGCCTTGCGCAATCGCTTCTGCTTGCATCGCTTCCATAAACAGGAAGAAGTATGCTGGAGCACTGCCCGCTGCGGCAATCACATTATTGATGCCAGACTCTTGCTCAACCCAACATACTTTACCGACCGCTTCCATTAACTCTGCGGCAAAAGCTTTGTCGTGCTCGGTTACATGAGTTGGTGCGAATAACCCACTCATACCCAACCCAAGTTGTGATGGCGTATTTGGCATAACACGAACCAAGTTCAATTTGGTGGCTAGCATATCATCCAATCGTGAACAGTTGATGCCTGCGGCAATAGAAATCACCAGTTTATTAGTGAAATCGATCGATTGCAGTGGTTTACAGACATCAGCCATCATTTGCGGTTTTACAGACAATACCACCACATCCGCCTCGGTCGCAGCTTGGATGTTATCGCTGGTGGTACGGATGCCAAAATCTTGTTCTAGCAGAAGGCGGCGAGCCTCTGAAGGAGCTGTCGCGGTAATGTTTTGCGCTGGGTATCCGTTAGCAACCAAGCCTGAAACAATGGCTCTCACCATGTTGCCAGCACCAATGAAGGCGATTTTTTTATGTTCCATTTGTCTGATTTCCATCATGATATTTAGAATTTGTTGTGCGCCCAGGTGTATAATGGCGCCGCTGTTACTTACTGCTCCTATTGGCGAGTAAGATGATTGCGCATTTACGCTCTAACGATTGACGACATAACTTATGTCGCGAGTGAGCGTTTTGTTGATTTAGCTGTAGTCTCGTGCGCCGAAAATAGCGGTTCCAATACGAACCATTGTACTACCAGCTTCGATTGCAGCGGTCATATCACCACTCATTCCCATTGATAATGTATCGATTTCTGGGAACTGTGCTTCGAGTGTTTGCTTCAACGTAGCCAACTTCTGAAATTCACGGAGTTGTGATTCGTAGTCAGACACGTTGGCAGGAATCGACATCAACCCTCTTAAAGTGAGGTTGGGTAGGCGAGAAATCAACTCCGCCAGCTCGAATACTTCCGCTTCAGTGACACCAGACTTAGATGCCTCACCACTGGTGTTAACCTGAATCAGAACTTGTAGCGGTTTAAGTTCGCTTGGCCGCTGATCATTCAGGCGTTGAGCAATCTTGGTTCGATCGATGGTGTGAACCCAATCGAAATGTTCAGCAACAAGTCGCGATTTATTGGATTGAATCGGACCAATGAAGTGCCATTCGATTCGATTATCTGGATAATGCTCGGCAAAGTGCTGAACTTTACTGACGCCCTCTTGAACGTAGTTTTCACCAAAGGCGGTTTGTCCCGCTTGGTAGGCTTCGAGAATTGCCTCGACAGGTTTAGTTTTGCTTACCGCTAGAAGTTGCACTGACTCTGGAGTTCGACCACATTTTTGCTCGTCATATCGAATTTGAGAGGTGATATGTTCAATATTTTGTTGAATACTACTCATAGCTGTACTTTAGACTTAAGGATTTTAAATGGATATCACTGAGTTACTGGATTTTAGTGTAAAACATAATGCCTCGGATCTACATCTTTCTGCAGGTGTCCCACCAATGGTTCGTATTGATGGGGATGTGAGAAAACTAGGCATTCCAGCGTTTACACACCAAGAAGTGCATCGTTTGGTTTTCGAAATCATGAACGATGCCCAACGCAGTGAGTTCGAAGAAAAACTCGAAGTCGATTTCTCTTTTGAGTTGCATAACGTTGGCCGTTTCCGTGTCAACGCTTTCAACCAATCTCGCGGTTGTGCGGCAGTATTCCGTACCATTCCAAGTAGCATTCCAACTCTGGAAGAGCTAGAAGCGCCAGAGATCTTCAAAAAAATTGCGAACGCTGAAAAAGGCTTAGTTCTGGTCACTGGCCCAACAGGTTCAGGTAAATCGACGACCTTAGCAGCCATTGTTGACTACATTAACTGTAATCACAACAAGCACGTACTCACAATTGAAGATCCGATTGAATTTGTTCACAACAACAATAAATGTTTGATCAACCAGCGTGAAGTTCACCGTGACACCCATAGTTTCCAAAATGCTTTGCGTAGTGCATTGCGCGAAGACCCAGACGTTATTCTGGTTGGTGAGATGCGTGACAAAGAAACCATCAGCCTTGCCTTAACGGCGGCAGAAACGGGTCACTTAGTTTTCGGGACGTTGCACACCAGCTCGGCGGCAAAAACCATTGACCGTATTATCGATGTGTTTCCTGGTAGTGATAAAGATATGGTTCGCTCGATGCTATCTGAGTCTCTTCGTTCGGTTATCGCGCAAAAGCTTCTGAAGCGTAATGGTGGTGGACGTATTGCATGCCATGAAATTATGATGGCAACGCCTGCGATTCGTAACTTGATCCGCGAAGACAAAGTCGCGCAGATGTATTCGATCATTCAAACAGGTGCGGCTCACGGCATGCAAACCATGGAGCAAAATGCTCGTCAGTTAATGGCGCAAGGCATGGTTGCTCGTGAAGAGGTCGATAGTAAGATCGGATTAGAAGTGCAGCAATTCTCGTAACGTTCATACAGATAATGGTGAATACGGAAGATGGATCTAGATAAATTTCTCGAAGGCATGCTGGCGCTGAAAGCGTCGGATCTTTACATCACGGTTGGAGCGCCAATTCTATTTCGTGTGGATGGCGAATTGCGTCCGCAAGGGGAAAAACTTACCGAGAGCGATGTGGCTGCATTACTCGACAGCGCTATGGAACCAGATCGGCGTCAGGAATTTCGTAAAAGTCGCGAGTCGAATTTTGCCATTGTGAGAGATTGTGGTCGCTTCCGTGTGAGTGCCTTTTTTCAACGCGAGTTACCAGGCGCAGTGATTCGTCGTATTGAAACTAATATTCCTACTTTTGAGCAGTTAAAGTTACCGTTAGTGTTGCAAGATTTGGCGATAGCTAAGCGTGGTTTGGTGCTGGTGGTCGGTGCTACTGGTTCGGGTAAATCGACCACTATGGCGGCGATGACAGGTTATCGAAACAGCAATAAAACCGGGCACATTTTGACGGTCGAAGATCCGATCGAGTTCGTGCATGAACACAAGCGCTGTATCGTGACTCAACGTGAAGTTGGGTTAGATACGGAAAGCTATGAAGTTGCGCTTAAAAACTCGCTGCGCCAAGCACCAGATATGATTTTGATTGGTGAGATCCGTAGCCGTGAAACAATGGAATACGCGATGACCTTCGCCGAAACGGGTCACCTGTGTATGGCAACGTTGCACGCCAATAATGCCAACCAAGCTTTAGAGCGCATTCTTCACTTGGTACCGAAAGATCAAAAAGAACAATTCTTGTTCGATTTGTCGATGAACCTAAAAGGCGTGGTTGGTCAGCAGTTGATCCGAGATAAAAATGGGCAGGGACGTCATGGTGTATTTGAGATCTTGCTAAATAGCCCACGTGTGTCGGATTTGATTCGTCGCGGAGATTTACATGAGTTGAAGTCAACCATGGCTCGCTCAAATGAGTTTGGTATGCTGACGTTCGATCAATCTCTCTATAAGTTAGTGATGCAAGGTAAGATCAGCGAAGAGGATGCACTACATAGTGCCGACTCGGCAAATGATCTGCGCTTGATGTTGAAAACGCAGCGTGGTGAAGCATTCTCTACGGGCAGTTTGGCGAACGTTAAGATCGATATGGATTAATCCAATCCAGAAACAAAAAAGGTTGGCAGGAGCCAACCTTTTTTCATTGTGCTTGAAGTGTTTACTCACCCCAAAGGGCTTCAAACCAGCTTTCTAGAATCACCACTGCCGACTGGCAGTCAACATTACCTTTCGATAGGGCTTTGTAGCCGCCCATGCTGAACAACTCCGCACGAGCTTCTGCAGTAGATAAACGCTCATCATGCAGTTCAACAGGCAACCCGTATCGGCCTTGCAGACGCTTAGCAAATTTTCGTGCACGAGGGGTTATGGTCTCAAGGTCTTTACCATGCAGATCGGTCGGTAAACCGACCACTAGCAAATCTGGTTGCCACTCTTTGATTTGCTTTTCGATATCGTCCCAGTTTGGAATACCGTCATTGGCTTTAAAGGCTTTTAATGGGGAAGCTGTACCAGTAATTTCTTGGCCAATAGCGCTACCAATGCTTTTGGTTCCAAAGTCAAAAGCCATAATTGTGCGTGACATAAGGTGTCTCTATCTAATGTAACTGTATATTTGGACTAAGCATGTCCAGAGTCTGCTGAAAGGTGACTTGGGTCGATGCCCAGCTTTTCGACCGCTTTCTTCCAACGCTCGTTGATTGGTGTATTAAAGATAATTTCAGGCGTCGCTTCAATGGTGAGCCAAGAGTTTTCGACCAGCTCACTTTCTAATTGGCCTGCACTCCAACCGGAGTAGCCAAGTGCCACTAGGTAATCACTTGGTTCTGCTTCTGTTCCTAACACCGAAAGAATATCTCGCGAAGTGGTTACCGCGAGGTCGTCGGTCATTTGGACGCTGGACTCGTAGTAATCTTTGGGTTTATGCAAAATAAAACCACGATCTTCCGAGATTGGGCCGCCATTGTAGACTGGTCTATCTAGACTGGCTTCAAATAGGCGCGGGTGTACTGGCTGAACTTCCACCTGCTTGAGCATGTTGCCGACGGTGATATCAACAGGAGCATTGATCATCAGCCCCATAGCGCCGTCTTCGTTGTGCTCACAAACGTAGATCACGCTGTTTTGAAAGTACGGATCTTTCATCCCAGGCATGGCAACCAAAAAGTGATTTTTGAGATTCATACTCATATTGACCCTTAACTCTCGTAAATGCCCTTAAGCAAACATCATACAGTTTACCATCTAGGTATGTGCATGAGTTTGCTTAAGTTAATGTACTACGCTCTCTATTAACTGTAATACAGTTTGAGTTATTCGCCTTTTACTCGACGCTCAATCGCATTCATCAGCTTGCCTGTGATTGAGATATCAAAAGCCGCTTCAATTTCGCGAATACAGGTTGGGCTGGTGACGTTGATTTCTGTTAGCTTGTCGCCAATTACGTCAAGGCCAACAAAGATAAGGCCTTTTTCTTTCAGTGTCGGAGCAACGGTTTGCGCAATTTTGAGGTCGGTTTCGCTTAGCGGACGAGCTTCACCAGTACCACCAGCGGCTAGGTTGCCGCGCGTTTCGCCTTTAGCAGGAATGCGTGCTAGACAGTAAGGCATAGGTTCGCCATCTACCACTAAGATACGTTTGTCACCGTTGCTGATGTCTGGCACGAAGGTTTGCGCCATTGCGTAGTTTTGACCGTGGTTAGTCAATGTCTCGATGATCACAGAGACGTTTGGATCGTTTTCTTTCACACGGAAGATGGACGCGCCACCCATACCATCAAGCGGTTTCAGGATGACATCACCATGTTTTTCACGAAATTCTTTAATTTTTTCTGCTTTTCGCGTCACGATCGTTGTAGGTGTCAGCTCTGGGAACCATGCTGTAAACAGCTTTTCGTTACAATCACGTAAGCTTTGAGGCTTGTTAACGATCAGTGCACCTTGTTCTTCTGCACGCTCAAGGATGTACGTCGCGTAGATGTATTCAGTATCAAACGGAGGATCTTTACGCATTAGCACCGCGTCTAGCTCAGACAGTTCGATAGTTTGCTCTGATTTGAACTCGTACCAACCGTTTGGATCTTCTTTTAGTTCCACCACTTTAGTATCTGCAATGGCAACGCCTTGATCGAGATGCAGATCATTCATTTCCATGTAGTGGATTTCATAGCCGCGTCGTTGCGCTTCAAGCATCATGGCAAAGCTAGAGTCTTTTTTGATGTTAATGGACGAGATTGGGTCCATTACGATACCGAGTTTGATCATTATTTTTCTCCGTTTAACCAAGATCGCCGAAACGAACTTGTAAGGCTGTAATTGCTGTCAGAGCCGCTGTTTCGGTGCGCAGAACGCGAGGGCCGAGTAGCGTTTCTTCAAATTGGTATTCTCGAGTCATCTCGATTTCTTCAGACGATAAACCGCCTTCAGGACCGATCAGTAGGCGCACTTTTTCAACCGGGGTTGGCAAAGTGTTGATTGAGTATTTAGCACGAGGGTGAAGGTTAAGCTTTAAACCATCGTACTCTTCTTTACACCACTCTTCCAAGCTCATAATTGGACGAATTTCGGGCACGACATTACGCCCACATTGCTCACAGGCACTGATGGCGATTTTCTGCCATTGCGCGAGTTTTTTCTCAAAACGCTTTTGGTCAAGCTTGACACCACAACGTTCAGAAATCAGAGGAGTGATGGTATTGACGCCAAGTTCAACAGACTTTTGGATGGTGAACTCCATCTTATCGCCACGTGAAATGACTTGACCAAGGTGCAGATCTAAAGGGGATTCAATACTGCTTTCTACACGCTCGGTGATGTTAACCAAAACTGATTTCTTGCTGACTTCACTGATAACCGCTGGGAACTCTGCGCCACTGCCGTCAAAAAGGAGAACGTCTTGGCCTTCTTTCATGCGCAAAACACGACCGATATGGCCTGCTGCGTCGTCACTTAAAGCAAGTGAGCCAAGTTGATGAATAGTTTCTGGATGATAAATTCGAGGGGTACGCATGAGATTTCCAGCAAGAGAATAAACTTAAACCCTAACATGGATGCTTTGCACCGAAAAAACAAGGGGCAAGAAGCGTTTCAATATCAGTAATTGAAACGCTTCGAGGTCGGAGGTTACAGTGCGCGGCAGGCTTCTTGAACAAATGGGTTGTGATTGCCCTGTACTTTTGCAATGCGCTCGTCACGCTCACATTCCCATTTATCGGCAGGATAGGTTTTGTTCCAAGCACTCATTAATTGCGTTTGCTGCTTCGACAGTTTGAAACCGTACTCTTTGCTCATGTATAGATAGGTACGAGCAATTGAACCACGCGCACGGTCTGGTGGCATGACTTTACGCTGCTTAAAGTTCACTTGCATTTCACAGCGACCATAACTCACGCCATCCATACCGTTCCATTGGCTGAAGTTGTAGTTCGAACGGTCACCGTTTACTTCACCAATAGCAGGAGTTAGGTTGTGCAAGTCTGCTTCCATCAAACGAAAAGTTTTGTCTTTTTTCTTACAGTTTTTACGTCCGCCATCTTGCCAGCATTGACGCTGGTGGCCAAATTGCCACGCAGGAACCACATGCTCCCATTCGATTCGTGCAGCCCGTTTTTCTTGTTTACGGACTTGGTAACCGCAAGAGGCTAAATCGGGTAAGCCTTTCTTGCCTTGCCATTGAATGTTACAGCCACAGTAAAAGCTTGTTGGGTGGTCTTGATAAATTTTGACCGCCTCACGTTTGGCTGCAGAGAATGAGCTCGGTGGCGCGGCAATCGCAGTGCTAGAAAGCGCGATAAGCAACAGAGAGAATAAGTATTTCATGATAAAAGTCTTTATAAAGTATGACTTTATTCATGATAACACGCATAAAATAGCTTTAGTGATGAGTAAGTTAACAATAGTTGGCGAAGGGAAGGTTTTGATCAACTCGATCTTTATTTTGGGAACGCAATTAACACTATGAGGTAAGGGCTACGATAATTGAATGCCGGTGAAGTTAAGTGGTTGGCGGCATTTTTGACAAGAGTACGTCGCCTCTTTGCGCAGCACTTTATTATGACGGTGAATCGATAGAGGGTAGGTCATACAACCACAACGATACTCAAAGGTTTTACCTTGAACGGATTTTACTTCAAAGCTGTGAGTGGTTTTGGCTGGTACGTTAAATACGGCTTCCATGACGCCTTTCCATTCTTTACCGTGAGGCCTAACTCGCCCGTAAACCTGATAAGTAATCAGGTGTGCTACTTCATGAGGAATGACTTCATCTAAGAATGCTTGGGTGTTTTCGCGAAATAAAACAGGGTTTAGGCGTACTTGATTTAATTGAAGGTAGGCTTTTCCTGCCGCTTTCCCACGGACGTCGAAGGTGATTGTTGGAATCGGGAAAGAACGTTTGAAAGCTTGTTCCGCCATCGCGATACATCCCGCCATCACTTGCTTGGCTTTATAGCTGAGTTCTATATCCACAATTCACCTCGATAAATCAAATAAAAAAGCCCCCGCATTGCGAGGGCCAGATCATAGCATCAGTTAATTATGGTGTGTGTTTTTTCTTGATGGTGGCATGGTAAGCGTGCCATGTACCGTAGCCTAGAATTGGCATGGTAAACAACATTCCGATCCCGTAGGTCGCAAAGCCGATAAGAATACCGCCACAGATGATCGCTGCCCAAACAATCATTGCTGGAATGTTGGATTTCACGGCATTAAAGCTGGTAAACACAGCGGTCATCATGTCTACGCGACGCTCCATCATGAGCGGAATAGAAAAGGCTGAAATGCTAAACACCACACAAGCCAAAACAAAGCCAACTAAAGAGCCGATGACAAGGAAGGGTAGGAACTCACTTAAAGGTGCCCCTTGAACAGAAGGGTAGAGTGCATGAAGTAGAGCGGCAATGCGCATCCAAAATATCATACACACTGCGAGTAACACGGCGAACGCCCATTGAGATGTTGAGTTACGACCGATCGCTTTCATTGAATGGAACAAGCTTGCTTTGTGTCCGCGCTCTCTCTCCCAACTGGCATCATACAAGCCCAGCGCGAGAAACGGACCGATTAACATGTAAACAATCAAACTGGGCATGACGACTAAGTGTGTGCCTTGCCACTGTACGAGCAAAACAATGCCTATCGCAGCAGCCATAAAACAGATGCCATAGAAAGCACTAATAAGCGGCATTCGCACGAAATCATGCAGACCTAATGCGAGCCAATGAAAAGGTGCAGAAAGATTGACCGTATTGCACGGTATGGTTCTGGCGTATTCGTTGTCTGGCACTTCCTTTCGTTTGTTGTGGAAGTCCGATGGATTAACAGTTCGAGGCATAACTCCTCCTTGATTTATTCCCACATTATCCGCTTATACCAACTGACAGCGGTTTTTGTTCAGTCAAACTTGAAGCGACTTTTTCAAGTTTACATCTGAGCATTGGCTTAGTTTGGTATCGGCCATAAAGATGCCTGACTCATGTCTTTACTTAAGTGTTGCTTCCACAGTCGCCAGCATCCGACGTCTCTATTTAAATTGGAGTTAACAATATTTTAACTATTGGCGGAGATGGGATAATTTACAAATAATTGCTTAAAATTTATTCGGTATAAAAATGAGGGAGAAACAGGACTGCTTTGTGGGGCAGGGCGGTATGAGCCGAAATGGCTGGATAAAAGTTGCTGAAAATAAAAAGCCCCCGCCATAGGCGAGGGCTTGATTGATTCTTGCTTGGCTTGATTATTTGATGCCAGCGAAATCGCGTAGAAGTGCAGCTTTGTCTGTCGCTTCCCACGGGAATTCTTCACGACCGAAGTGACCGTAAGCCGCTGTCTTCTTGTAGATAGGTTGAAGAAGGTTAAGCATTTCTTGTAGACCGTATGGACGTAGGTCGAAGAATTGACGAACCGCTTCAATGATGATGTCGTGAGATACTTTCTCAGTACCGAACGTTTCCACCATGATAGACGTTGGATCAGCAACACCGATTGCGTAAGAAAGTTGGATCTCACAACGGTCAGCCATGCCTGCCGCTACGATGTTTTTCGCTACGTAGCGTGCTGCGTATGCTGCACTACGGTCAACTTTTGATGGATCTTTACCAGAAAACGCACCGCCACCGTGACGAGCTGCGCCGCCGTAGGTATCTACGATGATCTTACGACCAGTTAGGCCACAGTCACCCATAGGACCACCGATTACGAAGCGACCGGTTGGGTTAATGAAGAAGTTTGTTTCTTTGTTTATCCACTCAGAAGGTAGCACTGGCTTAATGATCTCTTCCATTACCGCTTCACGCAGGTCTGAAGTTGAGATTGAGTCACAGTGTTGAGTTGAAAGAACAACCGCGTCGATACCAACGATGTTACCTTGATCGTATTGGAATGTTACCTGAGATTTTGCATCAGGACGCAACCAAGGTAGTGTGCCGTTTTTACGAACTTCTGCTTGCTTTTGAACAAGACGGTGAGAGTAAGTAATTGGCGCTGGCATTAGTACTTCAGTTTCGTTACAAGCGTAACCAAACATGATGCCTTGGTCGCCTGCACCTTGTTCTTTAGGGTCAGCTTTATCAACACCTTGGTTGATATCTGGCGACTGTTTACCGATTGTGTTTAGTACCGCACAAGAATCTGCGTCAAAGCCCATATCTGAATGTACGTAGCCGATTTCACGAACGGTTTCACGAGTTAACTCTTCGATGTCTACCCATGCTGAAGTCGTGATTTCACCACCCACCATTACCATACCGGTTTTAACGTAAGTCTCACATGCAACACGAGCCTTTGGATCTTGCTCTAGAATCGCGTCAAGAACCGCATCAGAAATCTGGTCTGCAATTTTATCTGGATGACCTTCTGATACTGACTCAGAAGTAAACAGGTGCTTAGCCATGTTAGCTCCACTATATCTGGTTTAAAACTGGGGAATGATAAACTCTCCAGCGCAAATTAATACTAATTTTTGTAGGTGTATCTACATCTAGACGTCTATTCTAAATTTGATTGCTCGAATTACAAGCTCTTTTTTGGTTTTTGTTATAACCAAACGTTTGCCTGATTTATTGATAATTTTAAGAACTTCGAACGATTTGGCGCGAAAGGTGCAATATTTGTGAGGTTTTGGACTGGAAAACGTTTGCACACCCAACAGGGCTTTGAGAGAATTATGACCTACTTTTCGTTTCGCTTAATGTACTCAGGAGCAGACATGTCGTCTCGTAAACATCTTGCCAATGCAATTCGTGCTCTAAGCATGGATGGTGTTCAACAAGCTAACTCAGGCCACCCAGGCGCACCAATGGGTATGGCTGATATCGCTGAAGTTCTTTGGCGCTCTCACCTAAACCATAACCCTTCAAACCCAGAGTGGGCCGACCGCGATCGCTTTGTGCTGTCAAACGGTCATGGGTCAATGCTTATTTACTCTCTACTGCACTTAAGCGGTTACGAGCTATCTATTGACGATCTGAAAAACTTCCGTCAATTGCACTCAAAAACCCCAGGTCACCCAGAGTACGGCTACGCGCCTGGTATCGAGACAACAACGGGTCCTCTAGGTCAAGGCATCACTAACGCTGTTGGTATGGCGATCGCAGAGAAAGCACTAGCGGCACAGTTCAACAAAGAAGGTCACGATATCGTTGACCACTTTACGTATGTGTTCATGGGTGACGGCTGTCTAATGGAAGGCATCTCGCATGAAGCATGCTCTCTTGCAGGTACTCTTGGTCTAGGCAAGCTGATTGCATTCTGGGATGACAACGGCATCTCTATCGACGGTCACGTTGAAGGTTGGTTCTCTGACGATACACCTAAGCGTTTTGAAGCGTACGGCTGGCATGTAATCCCAGCAGTCGATGGTCACGACTCAGACGCGATCAACGCAGCAATTGAAGCAGCAAAAGCGGACCCACGTCCTACGCTTATCTGTACCAAAACAATTATCGGTTTCGGTTCTCCTAACAAGTCTGGTTCGCACGACTGTCACGGTGCACCACTAGGTCACGATGAAATCCAAGCGGCTCGCGAATACCTAGGTTGGGAGTACGGCCCATTTGAGATCCCGGCAGATGTTTACGCTGAGTGGGATGCAAAAGAAGCGGGCGCCGCGAAAGAAGCAGCTTGGAATGAAAAATTCGAAGCATACGCTGCAGCTTACCCTGCTGAAGCGGCAGAGCTTAAACGTCGTCTAAACGGCGAACTTCCTGCACAATGGGAAGAAAAAGCGAACCAAATCATTGCCGATCTTCAAGCAAACCCAGCGAACATTGCATCACGTAAAGCATCGCAAAATGCACTAGAAGCGTTTGGTCAAATGCTTCCTGAGTTTATGGGTGGTTCTGCTGACCTAGCGCCTTCTAACCTGACCATGTGGTCTGGTTCTAAGTCTCTAGAAACGGAGGACTTCTCTGGCAACTACATCCACTACGGTGTACGCGAATTCGGTATGACTGCTATCATCAACGGTATCGCATTGCACGGTGGTTTCGTTCCTTACGGCGCAACATTCCTAATGTTCATGGAATACGCTCGTAACGCAATGCGTATGGCTGCGCTGATGAAAATTCAGAACATCCAAGTTTACACGCATGATTCGATCGGTCTTGGCGAAGATGGCCCAACTCACCAACCTGTTGAGCAAATGGCGTCTCTACGTGTAACTCCAAACATGAGCACATGGCGCCCATGTGACCAAGTTGAGTCTGCAGTTGCATGGAAACTAGCGATTGAACGTAAAGATGCACCAACTGCACTTATCTTCTCTCGTCAAAACCTAGCGCAACAAGAGCGTACTGCTGAACAAGTCGCAGACATCGCGAAAGGTGCTTACATCCTGAAAGATAGCGAAGGTAAGCCTGAGCTAATCCTTATCGCAACAGGTTCTGAGGTTGAGCTTGCAGTGAAAGCCGCTGAGCAACTAACTTCAGAAGGCAAGAAAGTACGCGTTGTTTCAATGCCATCAACAGACGCATTCGACAAACAAGACGCTGCTTACCGTGAATCTGTACTGCCATCAGACGTAACGGCACGTATCGCTATTGAAGCGGGCATTGCGGATTTCTGGTACAAGTACGTAGGCTTCGACGGTCGCATCATCGGTATGACAACATTCGGTGAATCTGCACCTGCTGGTCAGCTATTCGAGATGTTTGGCTTCACGACTGAAAACGTAGTGAACACAGCAAAAGAATTGCTAGCGTAATTGCAGGACCGTCTAAACAGTCGAACGTAAACGACGATTGTTAAACGCTAAAGTTAGAAAGGCCATCATTATGATGGCCTTTTTATTTTTGTCAGTTTTTCCAACCTTGTGGAATGCTTTGGTGAATGCAGTCTAAAAGTACGGATAAGCGCAGTGGTGGTCGTCCTGCTGGTGTATAGCAGTTAATGGAAATAGGCTCAGAAAGCCAACCTTCTAAGCAAGGTGTGATTCGCCCTGGGTGATGTTTCTCATAGCCGCATGCTGTCCAAGTCGGCAGCAGTCCAATACCATGACCATTCGCGATACTGTCTATTTGCATTGCTATGTTGTCGCTGTATAAGCGACTAACAAAGGGCTCTAAAAAGAACTCACCGTGTTGAGGGTGTGCTAGCATCAATCCATTTTCTTGCACTGAACCAAAATCGATCCATGGATGTGCTTCAAGTTCTTTGGGGTGCGGTATAGGCCCATGTTGTTTTAGATAATTTGGAGAGGCAAAAGGCGTATAGCGAAATACCCCCAGCACTTCTTTTCGCCAGTCTAGCTCTTTACGTTCACCGAGCCAGATGAACAAATCTGGGTCATGATGCGCCTCAGAAAAGTCACTGGTAAGTTGAACTCTAACATCGGGATTATCAGCAAGAAAACGATTGAGTACGCCGCCGAGCCAGCTTCTAACTAAGGCAGTGTGACAAACAATATGCAGTGGCCCTGAAACTTGGTTCGTTAAACCTTGAAGTGCATCATAACTCTCTTCACTTAACTCAAGAATCTGGCGGCTGTAGTGGGCAAAGATTTCTCCAGCTCTTGTCAGAACTAATCGATTACCTTGTCTGGCGGTTAGAGCCTGACCGAAGTCTTCTTCTAATTGTGCCAAGCGACGACTTAGCGTTGATTTTGGCTGATTAAGGGCTTTAGCAGCGGCTGTCAAACTTTTATGCTGATTGAGCGCATCAAAGGCTCTAATTGATGCTAAGTCGTGCATATTTCTTTTACTCCTTACTGCGTTATGTACGAGTTCCATAAATGGAAAGAACCGTTCCATAACTCTCACTATGCATCTCATTCTATTTGTGAATAATTCACTTTCGAAAATAATAATCATTATCAATTATGGAGATGTAGATGTCTACTCTTAGACTGCCAGTTATTACCGCAACTGGTATTTTAGCCTTCGTCAGTGTCCCTCATGTTTTTGCCAATGATGCAGTTTCTAAAATGGAAACAGTGGTTGTAACTGCATCAAGTTATGAGCAATCTCAAGCGGACGCGCCTGCAAGTATTAGTGTGATTTCACGTGAGGAGTTGGACTCTCGTTATTACCGCGATGTGACTGATGCACTAAAAAGTGTGCCAGGTGTCGTCGTGACAGGTGGTGGTGATACCACCGACATTAGTATCCGTGGTATGGGTTCTAAATACACTTTGATACTGGTCGACGGTAAACGTCAAAGCACGCGTGAAACTCGTCCAAATAGTGACGGTCCTGGTATCGAACAAGGTTGGTTACCTCCTCTTCAAGCGATTGAGCGAATCGAAGTTATTCGTGGCCCAATGTCGACGCTTTACGGTTCTGATGCGATTGGTGGTGTGATTAACGTCATCACACGAAAAGATGCGCTAGAGTGGACGGGTAATGTTCAACTGGGCACGGTAATACAAGAGAATAGCCGCTCAGGTGGAGAGCAGAGCGCGAATTTTTTCGTTAATGGTCCGTTGGCTGAAAATTTATCTCTCCAAGTATATGGTCAGTACACAACCAGAGAAGAAGATGACATCGAATACGGTTATGAAGATAAAGATATGCAGAGTATCTCTTCAAAGCTGACTTACCAGATTAATGAGCGCCACTCGGTGCAATTAGAAGGTGGCACCTCGGCACAAAGTCGTCGTGGTAATGTGGGCCTTTCAGTGCCGACCACTGGGTGTCGTGGTGGGTGTGAAGATTCACTGAATGAATATCGTCGTAATTACGTAACGGTAAGCCACAACGGTGATTGGGATTCGGTGGGAATTTCAGATACTTACTTACAGCGAGAAGAGAGCGAGAACAAATCTCGTGAGATGACGATCACCAACACCACGTTCAAATCGAGCTTGGTGACTGGTATTGGAAACCATACGTTGACGACGGGTGTGGACGCTACTCATGCAGAGCTTGAGGATTTCACCTCCAACAAAGCGTCATCGAAGACTGAAACATCGAATACGCAGTGGGCTGTTTTCATTGAAGATGAATGGAGAATTGCTGATCCGTTTAGCGTTACGCTTGGCGGCCGTCTAGATCATGACGAAAACTATGGCGCGCACTTTAGTCCGCGTGTCTATGGTGTATGGCGAGTTGACCCGTCTTGGACTGTGAAAGGCGGTGTGGCAACAGGTTTCCGTTCTCCGCAATTACGTGAAATTACTCCTGGTTGGGCGCAAGTCAGTGGCGGCGGTAATATCTACGGTAACCCAGACCTTGACCCTGAAACGTCGCTAAACAAAGAAATCAGTGTCTTGTATCAAGGTGACTCTGGTTTAGATGTCTCTTTGACTGCGTTCCATAATGAGTTCAAAGACAAGATCACACGTGTTGTTTGTCCAGATACCATCTGTACAGATGGACCAAACCAATGGGGTGCAGATCCAACGTACCGCATTAACGTGGACGAAGCGGTCACACAAGGTATTGAAGCGACCTTAGCATCGCCATTAACGGAAACCATTTACCTCAGCTCGAGCTACACATTTACCGACTCAGAGCAAAAAACAGGTGAATACAAAGGCATGCCGCTGCAGCAGTTACCAAAGCATCTGTTTAATGTGGATGTGACTTGGCAAACGACAACAGATCTAGAGAGCTGGGCGAAAGTCACGTACCGAGGTAAAGAAATGGATCCGGTTACTGGCCCATCAAGAAACAGTATCGTAGAGCCAGCTTATACCTTTGTGGACGCCGGTGTGACATACCAGTTAACCGACAATACTCGTATTAAAGGCGCTATCTATAACTTGCTGGACGAGGAAATCAGTTACGAAGAATACGGATATATTGAAGATGGTCGTCGCTACTGGTTAGGTTTAGACGTCGCATTTTAATTATCTATCGTTGTAATAAGGTCGAGCATAGTCTCGACCTTTTTTTAATCCTGCTTTACTTTGATTCAACAGGTGCGTTTGTCAGCCTGATCAGGTAGTATCTGTGACACGAAATTTTTGGTAGGGCGAAGGATAAATGCTAAAGGTTGCGATCAATGGATTTGGACGTATAGGTCGTAATGTTCTGCGAGCGGTGTATGAAAGCGGAAAACACCAGCAGATCAAGGTTGTGGCGGTAAACGAACTTGCACAGCCAGAGGCGATGGCACACCTACTGCAATATGACACCAGTCATGGTCGCTTTGGTAAAAAAATTTCCCATGACCAAGAACATTTGCATGTTCATCATGACAGCGGTGAATATGATTCCATTCGCATTCTCCATCTCTCCGAAATCGAATTACTTCCTTGGCGTGATTTAGAAGTTGATATCGTCTTGGATTGCACTGGCGTATTTGGTTCGCAAGCGGATGGGCAAGCGCATCTAGAAGCAGGCGCGAAGAAAGTACTGTTTTCGCACCCGGGCGCAAACGACCTAGATAATACGATTATCTATGGCGTGAACCACGAAACTCTGAAAGACGAGCACCGTGTTGTCTCCAATGGCTCTTGCACCACCAACTGTATCGTTCCCATCATTAAAGTACTAGACGAAGCCTTCGGCATAGAGTCTGGCACCATTACCACAATTCATTCGTCCATGAACGATCAACAAGTAATTGATGCGTATCATAACGACTTACGCCGTACCCGTGCTGCAAGCCAATCTATTATTCCGGTGGACACTAAGTTGCATAAGGGGATTGAAAGGATCTTCCCGAAATTTTCCAACAAATTCGAAGCAATTTCTGTTCGTGTTCCAACGGTTAACGTCACTGCAATGGATTTAAGTGTCACAATTAGTACAAATGTGAAAGTTAATGACGTAAATCAAACCATTGTTAACGCATCTCAGTGTACATTACGTAACATTGTTGACTATACTGAATCGCCACTCGTTTCCATCGACTTTAACCACGACCCCCATAGTGCGATTGTGGATGGAAGCCAGACTAGAGTGAGTAACGGGCAACTCGTAAAAATGCTCGTTTGGTGCGACAACGAATGGGGCTTTGCTAACCGGATGCTGGATACTGCCTTAGCAATGCAAGCTTCTTCGCAAGTGGAACAGTAATGACGAAGAAGTGATGGAGAATTTTTATTTCTAGCCTTGAAATAAATCCATAATATCTCCATATCTATAACCAGTTTGAAGAATTAACAGGCTTGGCAGGGTTGCCGAGTTTTCAAAAACTTTAATTATTAAATATTTGAGAGGACACATCATGTCTGTAATCAAGATGACTGACCTGGATCTTGCAGGTAAACGTGTATTTATCCGTGCTGACCTAAACGTGCCAGTAAAAGACGGTAAAGTAACTTCGGATGCACGTATCATCGCATCTCTTCCAACTATTAAGCACTGCCTAGAAGCAGGCGCTAAAGTAATGGTTACGTCTCACCTAGGTCGCCCAACTGAAGGTGAATACGCTGAAGAGTTCTCTCTACAACCAGTTGTTAACTACCTAAACGACGCACTAGATTGCGAAGTGAAGCTAGCAAAAGACTACCTAGATGGCCTAGAGCTAAATGCGGGTGAACTTGTTGTTCTTGAAAACGTTCGCTTCAACAAAGGCGAAAAGAAAAACGACGAAGAGCTATCTAAGAAATACGCAGCACTATGTGACGTATTCGTAATGGACGCATTCGGTACGGCTCACCGTGCTCAAGCATCTACTCACGGCGTTGGTATGCACGCAGACGTAGCATGTGCTGGTCCTCTACTAGCGAACGAACTAGAAGCGCTAGGCAAAGCAATGGACAAGCCAGCTCGTCCAATGGTTGCTATCGTAGGTGGTTCAAAAGTTTCTACTAAGCTAACGGTTCTTGAGTCTCTATCTAAAATCGCTGACCAACTCGTTGTTGGTGGTGGTATTGCTAACACATTCATCGCAGCTGCTGGCCACAACGTTGGTAAGTCTCTATACGAAGCAGACCTAGTTGAAACAGCTAAGAAGCTAATGGACGAGTGTGCAATTCCAGTAGCAACTGACGTTGCATGTGCGAAAGCATTCGACGAGAACGCAGAAGCTGAAATTAAGCACGTTTCTGAAGTACAAGACGACGACATGATCTTCGACCTTGGTCCAGATTCAACAGCTGAACTAGCTGAAATCCTTAAAAACGCCAAGACTATTCTATGGAATGGTCCAGTAGGCGTATTCGAATTCAAGAACTTCGAAGCAGGTACTAAAGGTATCTCTGAAGCTATCGCAGCTTCTGAAGGCTTCTCTGTTGCAGGCGGTGGTGACACGCTAGCAGCTATCGACAAGTTCGGTATCAAAGCGGATGTATCTTACATCTCTACTGGCGGCGGCGCTTTCCTTGAGTTCGTAGAAGGTAAAGTTCTTCCAGCAGTAGAAATGCTAGAAGCACGCGCTAAGTAATTAAAGCAAAGCGGGGGAGTGATTCTCCCGCTTTCTTGTTTGCTGCAACGTGTGAGGAACTCTGCTAGAATAGCCTCAGTTGTGAGCAAACGTTTGCAAGATTTTCAACTTAACAAGTTTTGTTTAAAAACGACAGATAAATAGGATTACATCCATGTCTAAGATCTTCGACTTCGTAAAACCAGGTGTTATCTCTGGCGATGACGTTCAGAAAGTATTTGAAGTTGCAAAAGAAAACAGCTTTGCACTTCCAGCAGTAAACTGTGTGGGTACTGACTCTGTAAACGCAGTACTTGAAGCAGCTGCAAAAGTTAAAGCTCCAGTTATCGTTCAGTTCTCTAACGGTGGCGCTGCTTTCTTTGCTGGTAAAGGTCTAAAACTTGAAGGTCAAGAAGCTCAAATCCTAGGTGCTGTTGCTGGTGCGAAATACGTTCACGCTGTAGCTGAAGCTTACGGTGTTCCAGTAATCCTACACACTGACCACGCAGCTAAGAAACTACTTCCTTGGATCGACGGTCTACTAGACGCTGGCGAAGAGTACTTCGCGCAAACTGGTAAGCCACTATTCTCTTCTCACATGATCGACCTTTCTGAAGAGTCTCTAGAAGAGAACATCGAAATTTCTGCTAAGTACCTAGAGCGCATGGCTAAAATGAACATGACTCTAGAAATCGAACTAGGTTGTACTGGTGGTGAAGAAGACGGCGTTGACAACTCTGATATGGATGCGTCTGAGCTATACACTTCTCCAGAAGACGTTGCATACGCATACGAGAAACTAAGCGCAATCAGCCACCGTTTCACTATCGCAGCATCTTTCGGTAACGTACACGGCGTATACAAGCCAGGTAACGTTGTACTAACTCCAACTATCCTACGTGATTCTCAAGCGCACGTTTCTGAGAAATTCGGTCTTCCAGCGAACTCTCTAAACTTCGTATTCCACGGTGGTTCAGGTTCTTCTCTAGAAGAAATCCGTGAATCTATCGGCTACGGTGTAATCAAAATGAACATCGATACTGATACACAGTGGGCTACTTGGGATGGTATCCGTAAGTTCGAAGCTGAAAACCACGATTACCTACAAGGTCAGATCGGTAACCCAACTGGTGAAGATGCACCAAACAAGAAGTACTACGATCCACGCGTATGGCTACGTGCAGGCCAAGCTTCAATGGTTACTCGTCTAGAGCAAGCATTTGCTGACCTTAACGCAGTTGACGTACTATAATCGTTACTGATTAAGTTACTTAAAAACCCGCTCTTTGAGCGGGTTTTTTTTATATCTATCATTTTCTTCCCCTCTGCTTTCTCCCGATATTTTTATGCGTTAGGTTGTATTTGCTAGTGAGATATCTCACCTTTAACGTTTTTTTTAAAGAAAACATGGGAATATCAGTCTTAAGAGTGGCGAAATCAGAGTGCATTGCGTAACCTGTAACAAGTCAGTGTCAGAAAGCTCTGATAAAGTCTTGTTTTGCATATCTTTGCGAAACTCTGACTTTGAAAAAAGTCAGAGTTGGGATATTGTGCCAAAAATCTGACACTGTTCAGTGGAGCAATAGGGATGTTGTTTTAGAAAAGAGCCTTTAAAAAAACAAGGTTCATAAATTAACGGCAATTGGATTTATATCTCTTTATTTTTGAGGATAAGAATTATGGCAGGTGAATCGGTGGGTATCGATACCACTTTAACGGATGGTCTAACTCAGGCTGAAACTTGGCTGACAAACAATTCAGATCTACTGGTTCAGTACGGTGTGAACATTATCTCTGCGGTGCTTATTCTGTTTATCGGTAATCTTATCGTTAAGGCAGTCGCTGGTAGTGTTTCTAAAGTACTAGAAAAGAAAAACATGGATAAGGCCGTCGTTGAATTTATTCACGGTCTTGTTCGTTACTTGCTATTTGTAATCGTGCTAATCGCGGCTCTTGGTCGATTAGGAGTTCAAACCGCTTCTGTTGTTGCTGTGATTGGTGCGGCAGGTCTTGCTGTTGGTCTTGCACTACAAGGTTCACTATCAAACTTTGCAGCAGGCGTACTTATTGTTGCGTTCCGTCCATTCAAATCAGGCGACTACGTAGAAATCGGTGGTGTAGCGGGTAGTGTTGAAGCAATTCAAATCTTCCAAACAGTTCTAAAAACACCAGACAACAAAATGGTTGTTGTGCCTAACTCTTCAGTTATCGGCGGTGCCATTACTAACTACTCTCGCCATGCGACACGACGTGTCGACCTAGTGATTGGTGTTTCATACAAAGCAGACCTTAAACTAACGAAGAAAGTGATTCGTGAGACGCTAGAGAAAGATCCACGTATCTTGAAAGACCCAGATATCACAATTGGTGTACTTACGTTAGCAGACTCTTCAGTTAACTTTGTGGTTCGTCCATGGGTGAAAACTGCAGATTACTGGGGCGTATACTTTGATGCAATGCAAGGTATTAAAGAAGCATTGGATGAAAATGGTATCGAGATTCCATTCCCACAAATGGATGTTCACCTGAACAAAGTCGACGCTTAATCAAAAGCAGTCGATATTCAAAAGCGAGGCCAATAGGCCTCGCTTTTTTATACTTCGTAAAGGGTGTGATGACCAGCAAGTAAGAGGCGTTTTAGATGTTTACCTGCAAATCCAAATGTGAACTCAGGTAAGCCAGGCGTATAGAGCAACTCTTGATGTTGATAGAGATTGGTATCAACAATGATAGTGATGTATTCCGGTAAGCCTATTGGGCAAACCGCGCCGGGTACGCAACCTAACACTTCGACCATTTCATCGTCATTACAAATAGAGGGACGTTTACCTGTAATCGCTTTAATCTGCTTGGCATCGAGGCGCGAGTCCTTATCTGTCAGATAAACTGCGTAACCTTGTCCTTTGAGTGTTAAAAAGAGGCTTTTGGTATGCGTACCCGTCCAACCAAGCTCTCTCGCAATGCGTATATCTGTCTCAAAGTCTAAGATGGCTTCGTGCTGCCATTCCCGAAAAGGAATAGAGAGCGCGTTGAATCGCTCTCTATTGTTGTTATAAATACGTTTTAGTGACTCCATGTCTCTGCTGCCTTACTACCTTATGATTACCAATACTTATCAATAAGCTCACTCGCTAAGATATACGCTATTGTGAACATCATCATTGCGATTGCAATGTCGATGGTTTTTTTCACTTTTGGTTTAGAGAGTGTTGGACCTAGTTTGGCGGCTCCTATCGATAAAGTGTAGAACCAAACAAAGGAAGCCATAATCGTACCTAGTGCAAAAGCAATGCGATCATGGCCTTCAAATTGTCCACCGATCGAACCTAGAATAACGACTGTATCTAAATATAAGTGCGGATTAAGCACAGTGACGGCTAACGCACCTAGAATAACCGTTCGACGACCTCGAGCTACGATCTCCCCTTTTGATTCCGATTCACTCTCTGGCTTAAAAGCACTTTTTAGTGAGAGCAGTCCATAGAAGCTCAAGAAAGCAATACCACCAAGTGTCACCGACGTCAGTAAGATTTCATTTTGAGACAGAATTGCACCACAACCAAAAATACCTAGAGAGATGAAAATCATATCTAGCACGCTACAAATAGTGGCGGTTGTTAGGTGGTGGTTACGCTTTATGCCTTGATTCAAAACATACGCATTTTGCGCGCCGATCGGAATGATCATTGATGCTCCTAAACCAAAACCTTGCAATAGAACCCACAAGCTCACACTTCACCTCACTTCAAAATAACAAATACATTTACAGAAAAGGGAAAGATAAAGCGTTTATCTAAATAAGTATAATTAATGATTTTAATCTTACATTAGATAGACTAATTTAACGGGAGGCGTTTGATCAAGAGTGAGAGGAAAGGTATGCGAGGGTTAGATTACAAATGGATTGAGGCATTAGACGCTATAGTTTATCAGGGTAGCTTTGAGCGTGCTGCCGAGCATTTATTTGTTTCTCAATCCGCCATTTCTCAACGTATCAAGCAGTTAGAGAAGTTTCTCGCGCAGCCTGTTTTAATTCGAAGCCAGCCACCTAAGCCAACGCTAATTGGTAAAAAATTGTTGGGTCTTTATCGGCGAGTACGCTTGCTAGAGCATGAAATTCTCCCCGAATTAAAAAATGATACCAGTACGCGACCTGTGCAACTCTCTTTAGCGACTAATGCAGATAGCCTTGCAACATGGCTACTGCCAGCGCTGCAAAATGTTATGAAGCAGCGTCAAGTTGAACTAAAACTGACTATCTATGGTGAATACCGCTCTATTGAAAAACTCAAAAGTGGCGAAGTGACAGGAGCGATCAGCTTGGAGTCCCAGCCAATCCCCGGATGCAGAGCAGACTATTTAGGTCGCATCGATTATGTTTGTGTCGCGAGCCCAGAGTTCTATCAGCGTTATTTTTCTAAAGGCGTAAATAATCAGACATTGGCAAAAGCACCGGCCGTTTCATATGACCAATATGATGATCTACATAAAACATTTCTTACCGAGCATTTTAACGTCAATCCTGACAGCGTTATTCATCACAACATCAGTAGTTCTGAAGCGTTTCTAAAAGTGGCGTTAGCTGGTGTTGCTTATTGCTTGATCCCCCGCTTGCAAATTACCGACGAATTAGACAGAGGTGTGTTGGTTGATGTGACTCCAGGTTTTTTAATGTCCCATCGGATTTATTGGCACCACTGGCAGTTAGAAACTGGGGTATTACAAGAAATCTCACACGCGATAGTGGGGTATGCGCAGCAGCATCTACCTCAATAAGTTTGTCAGAGCTGCATATCGTTAACTTAAGTGTGTTTTGTTTAAAAATTACGCCAATGTTACATAGTCAAAGTTGTGTTAGAAGTCACTATGGGTGCTTGGATAATCGGCGGAAGTTTCTATTATGAAACCACACGCTTTCTCAGCCATGATAGTGATGTTGGAATCTGAGATTAAGTACTTAATTTTGTATGGATGGATTTATTGAATGAAATTGTATTCATTTTTGCTGGCTTCAGCACTCAGCCTTACCAGTGCTTCAGTTTTGGCGAATACGCCAGAGTTTGCTCATGTTACGACAACGGGGTATGGCGAAGTGACGGCCACACCTGATATGGCTACGTTTTCTGTAAAAGTAGTCGATACGACAATGACGGCCGAACAAGCGAAATTGTCCGTAGATAAAACCGTTGAAGAGTTTCTAAAAAGCTTATCGGATGCCGGCTTGTCAAAAGACAATATTACTAGCTCGAATTTATACCTTGCTCCTCAGTACCATTACCCTAAATCAGGAAAAGCAGAACTTGTTGGGTATCGAGCATCTCGCAGTATTGATGTCACGGTGACGGATCTGAAAAACCTTAACCAATACCTAGATATGGCGTTAGAAGCGGGAATTAATCAGGTTGATAATATTCAACTTAAGGTAAGCAACCAAGCCGAGTATCAGCAAAAGGCACGAATGGCTGCGATTAAGGACGCAAGAGAAAAAGCAGGGTCATTAGCGACTGGTTTTGAGAAAAAGTTGGGCGATGTATGGCAGATCAATTACAGACAGATGCACGTTCAGCCTGTGTTAATGCGTTCAATGGCGATGGATAGTAAAGAAGGAGCGAATAGCTACCAAGATTCAACCATGATCATTCGCGATCAAGTCGATGTCATTTATAAGCTAAAGTAAGGCTTAGCAAACAGTAAAAAGCAAAAGGCAGGGAGTTACAACCCCTGCCTTTGTCATTTCTATTTCACAGTTTAATGCAGGATACGAGCACGGATTGTGCCTTCAATGTTTTTGAGCTTTGTTAGAGCTTCTTCTGCTCGTTCAGTTTCAACGTCGATCACTACGTAGCCTATTTCAGCGGCTGTTTGTAGGTACTGCGCGGCAATGTTAATGCCTTCTTCAGCAAAGATGGTGTTGATCTGAGTTAGAATACCAGGACGGTTCTTATGGATATGAAGCAGACGAGAGCACTCACCACTGTGTTCTGGCAATGACACTTCAGGGAAGTTTACGCTTGAAAGTGTCGAGCCGTTATCAGAGTACTTAGCCAGTTTGCCCGCCACTTCTAAGCCGATATTCTCTTGTGCTTCTTGCGTTGAACCACCAACGTGTGGAGTGAGAATGACGTTATCGAATTTTTGTAAAGGAGACTCGAACGGGTCAGCATTTGTTTTTGGTTCAGTTGGGAATACATCAATTGCAGCGCCGGCAAGGTGACCAGCTTCTAAGCTATGGCAAAGTGCAGGAATATCCACAACGGTGCCACGTGCCGCGTTGATAAAGATGGAACCTGGTTTCATTCGAGCAAATTCAGCTTCACCCATCATGTTTTTCGTTTCCGGTGTTTCGGGAACGTGCAAAGAAATCACATCACATTTGTTCAATAGTTCACTCATGGTATGTACTTGCGTCGCATTACCAAGGGACAGTTTGTTCTCAATATCGTAGTAGTAAACGCGCATACCTAAGTTTTCGGCAATAATACCAAGCTGCGTACCAATGTGACCGTATCCGATAATGCCAAGGCACTTACCACGAGCTTCGTAAGAGTTGTCTGCACTTTTCTTCCAAATACCGCGATGTGCAAGAGCATTCTTTTCAGGAATACCACGCACTAGTAAAAGGATTTGCCCAAGTACAAGCTCTGCCACGCTTCGAGTGTTAGAGAATGGTGCATTAAAGACAGGAATACCGCGTTTTGCTGCTGCGTCTAGGTTTACTTGGTTAGTGCCAATACAAAAACAGCCAATTGCAACCAGCTTGTTCGCCGCATTGATTACCTCTTCGGATAGGTTCGTACGGGAGCGGATACCAATGAAGTGCACGTCTTTTACTGCTTCAATTAGTTCTTCTTCCGGAAGGGAACCTTTATGGTATTCAATGTTGGTATAACCAGCTGCTTGAAGAACTTCAACTGAAGAAGGGTGGAGTCCCTCTAACAAGAGGATCTTAATCTTTTCTTTTTCCAGTGAAACTTTGGCCATTTTTTCTCGTCCTTAAATGGAAAGGTGGGCTAATGTGGCGCACATTGGGCAAAACTATTAAAAAGGGGATAATTAACAGTTTTGTAGGAAGACAAACGTTTCCCTGTGCGTCTTCTGTTCAATAAAGTAACAAAAAAAAATTGCTTTGGGTAAGAAAATTACGGAATAAGAGATAATTTTCTTATAGAAAGGAATAAAAAACGGTGCCTTTCAGCACCGTATGTAATGAAATAACAGAAAAGTGAACCAGATAGGTTCATTTTTGGCTGTTATTTACTCTTCAATTTTTGCACCTTCTGGTGTGCCAGTGATCACTACGTCTGCACCACGATGAGCGAAAAGACCCACAGTCACCACACCAGCGATGCCGTTTATTTTGTCTTCCATTTCTTTCGGGTTGGTAATTTGCATATTGTGCACATCCAGAATCACGTTGCCGTTGTCAGTCACAACGCCTTCACGGTAAGCTGGATCACCACCTAGTTTTACCAATTCACGAGCCACGTAAGAGCGTGCCATTGGGATTACTTCAACAGGCAATGGGAACTGGCCAAGTACGTCAACTGCTTTAGTGCCGTCAACGATACATACGAACTTATCAGAGATTGCTGCGACAATTTTCTCACGAGTCAGAGCCGCGCCGCCGCCTTTGATCATTTCACGTGCTGGGTTGATCTCATCTGCGCCATCAACATACACATCCAGCTTCATTACATCGTTGCACTCGTATACTTCAATACCAAGCTCTTTAAGGCGCTCAGTTGAAGCGACAGAGCTAGACACTGCACCTTTAATATCATCTTTGATAGTGCCTAGTGCATCGATGAAGTGATTCACGGTAGAGCCAGTACCAACACCGACAATGCTGCCTTTCTCAACATATTTTAGTGCTGCCCAACCAGCCGCTTTTTTCATTTCATCTTGAGTCATGCCAATCTCCTGAATAGATGTTCGTTAACGTTTGCGGGCGTGATTATAGCGGCTTACTTGTCACTTTCCCATTGCCATATTTGGCTTGGGGTCACGATCTTAGGTAATGGAATGTCCCAGCTTTCAATTGGTAAGCGTTCTACATGTTGGCAGTCATGAGCGATACCGACAGGTTTAGCACCCTCTCCAGTTATAAACCAACGTGACAGAGTACGATCGTAGTACCCCCCGCCCATGCCTAAGCGGTGTCCGATGCTGTCGAACCCAACTAAAGGCGTGCAGATTAAATCAAGCTGGCGAACGGGTTTGAGGTGTCTGATATCGAGCTTGGGCTCTAAGATGCCGTACTTGTTGTAGACGAGCTGTTCATCATTTACATACTGAAGAAACAGTAACTGACCTTTAGAAAAGGGATGGATGACGGGCAGATAAACCGATTTTCCCTGTTGCCATAACCATTCAATGAGCGGTTTAGTATCAAGCTCACCGTCTGCAGAAAGGTAGATGGCAATATGTTGCGCCTGATCGATTTCAGGAAGTTGGGAAAATTGAGTAATAAGGTCGATTCCCGCTTGGTATTGCGTATCACTGCACAGAGCGTTGCGCTTTTCACGAATCAGTTTGCGGAAGTCTTGTCGAGAGAGGTCTGACATAGAGAGAATACCCCAGGGTGCCGTTGAGGATTGTGGCCCTTGAACCAGCTGGTTCAAGGCGGATCAGCAATGACAACCGTAGGCTTCTCGGTGCATGCCGAGCTTGCTCAATAGTTACCAAATACTAACCCTTAGGTATTGCTTATCGGCTCAGGGACTTAAATCCTGCTGACGCACACCCCAGGGTAAATTTTGTATTTACTGCTGTCCTTGCGTAACTTTGCTTAGTGCGTTCTCTAAAGACGCGGTGAGCTTTTCCATTCGCTCAGTAATTTCTTGCTGTTGACCATTGGATTCGTATGACTTGGTGTGCAACTCATAGCAAATATTCAATGCAGCAAAGGTCAGCAGTTGGATTTCATTGGTTACCTTAGTACGTTCGCTCATTTCTTTCAATCGGCGATCAAGATCTTTTGCCGCTGCAACAAGAGACTCTTCTTGTCCTGTCGGACAATTCACACGTGTAAGTTTGCCTAATATTTCAACGTCGATCGCTTGATTGCTCATGATGAATAAACTCTATATTCGCGCTATCTAAGGTGTTGCTTCATACAACTACCGAGGAGCAAACTATAGGAAAACCGCTATTAAGATTCAAGCATTTCCCATCACAGAAAGAGAAATGATGACGAGATCACACAGGAATTGGGCAAATTGAACAAATGCTGTCCAAAATTGAATTTGATAGCCGTTTCAGACCACTAACCTTGATGGTAGGATATACCAATACATTATTACGCAAGAATGAGCCAAGTTATGAGTGAAATCACCCTTCCTGAATACCAATCTATTGCTGCTGAACTGCAATCGGCAAGCCTGGCTGTGACACCGGCGGAGTTACATGGCTTATTTGTTGGCATGTTAAGTGGTGGATTGGCGATCAATGATCAAACTTGGCAGCCGATTCTTTTTGACTACACCAATGATGGGATGGGGTGGCCCTCGACAGCACTCACTTTTGCTCAGAGCATATTCAACGTTACTGTTAATGAGCTTACTGGCACATCAATGGAGCTGTCTTTACTATTGCCAGATGAGCCGGGCGAAGAAGGCTTATTCGCATTAGCCGACAGTGTGTCCGACTTTGTAAACCACTTTATTTCTGGGCTAGGTCTAGCAGGCGTTGCGCTTAACAAAGCATCTGATGACGCTAAAGAAGCACTGGCTGATCTAGAAGAGATTGCCAAATTAGGCATTGATGAAGATGACGATCTTGGTGAACAAGCGCAATTGCTAGAGCAAGTGATTGAGCACATCAAAGCTTGCGTACTAACGATTCATGCTGAATTTGGTGTTCGTCCTGAAAGCAGCGACAAAAAACCTACTATTCACTAATCGTAGACCGTCCAGAGGTTAGTATGAAGCAATATGATGTAGTCATTGCTGGTGGTGCCATGGCTGGTGCAACGTTAGCATTGGCGATTGACCATTTGTCTCAGGGAAAGCTCCGCATTGCCGTCGTTGAGCCTTTTAAAGCACAATCAGATATGCACCCTGGTTTTGACTCTCGCTCAATCGCATTGTCTTACGGTACTGTCAATCTGTTGCGTCAACTACAGCTCTGGACGTCAGTAGAACCGTTTGTCACACCCATTGAACATATCCACGTTTCTGACCGTTCTCATGCTGGGATGACGGAGATTACCAAGCAAGAGGTTGGGGTTGAAGCTCTAGGGTATGTTGTAGAATTAGCCGATGTTGGGCGTGTATATCAAGAATTATTAGACAGTAGCGAGTCAATTACGCTGTTTTGTCCTGACTCCGTTACCGATATCGAGCGCGAGCAAAACTGTACCCATGTGACGTTGAAAAGTGGTGAGCAACTTGAAGCAAAACTGCTGGTGGCTGCAGATGGTGCTGTTTCGACCTGTTGTCAGAAAATTGGTCTAGAACTTTCTGAGCAAGATTTTGAACAAGTGGCTGTCATTGCCAATATTGTGACTCAAGAACCTCATCAAGGTAGAGCCTTTGAACGTTTTACTGAGAATGGCCCAGTTGCTTTATTGCCAATGAGTGACAATCGAATGTCCTTAGTTTGGTGTTTGCACCCTGAAGAAGCCCAAGCCGTTCTTGAGTTATCTGATCAAGCATTTCTCCAGCGTTTACAGAACGATTTTGGTTGGCGTTTAGGCGCGATGAAAAAAGTGGGGCGCCGTGCAAGTTACCCATTGCTTCTTCGCCATCGAAAGCAAAATATTTCACATCGCTTTGCGATTGTTGGAAATGCGGCGCAAACGCTGCACCCGATAGCTGGACAAGGCTTTAATCTCGGTATTCGCGATGTAGTCTCACTAGCAGAAGAAATTGTGCAGCAAAGTGAGGATGTGGGTCTTTATCAAGGCCTGATGCGCTTTAGTCAACGTAGAGAAGCAGATCGAAGCGAAACTATTTGGCTAACCAGTGCCTTAGTGCATGTTTTTTCAAATGATTTACCCGCGATGCGAATTGGCCGAAATACTGCCTTAGCAGCGATGGATAACCTTTCTATTTTTAAGCAGCCGCTACTACGCCATACACTTGGCTTGGTAAAACGATGAACGGCCGCACTGAATTAGGTAATAAAAAGCAATGATGCAAAGTGTAGATATCGCCATCATCGGCGGAGGGATGGTTGGGTTGGCACTTGCTGCCGCGTTCAAAGACAGTGATCTGCGTGTCGCCGTTATTGAAGGTAAAGTGCCAGATGATTCGTTGAAAGAATTACCCGATGTTCGTGTGTCTGCGCTGAGCCGCTCTAGTGAGACGATTTTGCGTAAACTTGGTGCTTGGCAGGGCATAGAACAGCGCCGAGCTTCACCTTACCATGGCATGGAAGTATGGGAACAAGATAGCTTTGCCAGCATTGAATTTAATGCACAAAGTATGGCACAACCTGATTTAGGGCATATTGTTGAGAATCGTGTGATTCAACTTGCGCTGCTTGAACAAGTCCAAAAGCTCGATAACGTCACTATGTTTATGCCTGCACGTTGCGCGACTCTCGCGGTCGGTGAGCAAGAAAGCTGGCTGACGCTCGATAATGGCCAAGCCATGACCGCTAAATTAGTGGTCGGAGCCGATGGGGCGAATTCGTGGCTTCGCCATCAAATGGATATTCCATTAACGCATTGGGACTATGGTCATCATGCTTTGGTCGCGAATGTCAAAACTGTTATGCCACACAACAGCATTGCGCGCCAGATATTTACTCCTCACGGACCGTTGGCATTTTTGCCAATGTCGCAACCAGATATGTGCTCTATTGTTTGGTCCACGGAGCCAAATCGAGCAGAGCAGTTAGTGGCGATGAGTGAACATGATTTCAATAAAGCGTTGACGAGTGAGTTTGATGCTCGACTTGGTCTATGTGAAGTAGTGGGAGAGCGTGCTGCGTTTCCTTTGAAAATGCGCTATGCGCGAGATTTTGTTGTCGAGCGAGTCGCGCTGGTTGGTGATGCGGCCCATACCATTCACCCATTAGCGGGGCAGGGTGTGAATTTAGGTTTATTAGATGCGGCCAGTCTTGCTCAAGAAGTATTAGCACTTTGGAAGCAGGGTCAAGATATCGGCAGTAAACGCAACCTAAGAAGCTACGAGCGTTGGCGAAAAGCGGAAGCGGCAAAGATGATCGCTACTATGCAAGGGTTTCGAGATTTGTTCTCTGGCGAGAACCCTGCTAAGAAGCTTGTTCGTGGCATTGGCTTGAGTTTAGCGGGGCAACTGCCGGGAGCGAAAGATGAGATCATGAAGCGCGCGCTTGGTTTAAAGGGACACTTGCCGGATCTGGCGCGTCAGTAAGTGCAAAGCGAACTTCAAATACACAAAAGGCTGGTTAATCCAGCCTTTGTTTTATCAACATTTTGCTAAGCATATGCGCATCGGAGTTTCATTATTTCTTGATTGATCTCTTTGACCGCTCGGAAATGGCGTTGCTCTGCTTTCTCCGGCAGTATTAACTTACCGTTATCAAACTCGAATCTACCGACCCCGTAAATATAAATTCTTCCTTTAAAAAGACGACTTATATGTTTAGCAATCATACTTGGTGTATAGCGCTTAAACAGTCTCATATTTACTTTCCTTTTATCTAACCTAGCCTAGGTATTCTACGTTCTGGACGCGAAAATTATTGTGACAGCAATAGTATTAAATACAGATGTAGGGTGTTGCGTCAGAGAATTGTGTTGTCTTAGACAATTTGACAGTGTCATCTCTTAAATAGCGTGAGGATTACCCCAAAAATAACCTCTCTAAAGGAACCCTTACGCCAATACACTCCTTTTTACGTGACGCATTAAGCAATAGTTTTGTTACAGAATTAAGAATAGAACGAAAACGGTTGTTTGCTAGTTGTTTCTATTAAGGTCGTGCTTGGCGTAACACACTTTACGTTCTAACGATTAGAGGAAATGAAAGAGAAAAAGTTCCACGTAAAAAAAAGCCCGCTTCAGCGGGCGAATAGTCACAGATGCATTACACAAAAGTGGATAACTAACTGCATGAATGCTGTCACTCAGCTAGCTGACTCACTTTATATTGGTTAAGTGCTTGTTTGAAACTTAACCAACAAATTCAGCATATACGAGTTTTATCTTTGTGACTATTTATGTTTTATATGTGATTAAAAATTCTCATGTCTATTTTTGTGGATATGAGCGAGATCACACAGTGATAGAAACACTACGTGTCATTACATTGTTTTTAGACGATTAACGACAGATCTCAGCTACGGTCGGCTGGCACAATTGGATAAGATCTTGAATAGAAAGCGCCAGCCCAGCCATTCGATCGCCACTGCTGATCGTGACTTCCTGTTCTTCTAGTAAGCTAGGGTCGAACACGATTGGCATATGACGTTTGAGTAGCAGAGGAGTGACAGTACCAATTTTGTAACCAGTGATGGACTCAACGTCGGCTTGATCAACACAAGTCATCCGGCGACATTTCAGTAACGAGCGCACTTTTTTGGGATCAACGCTACGATCACCTGGCGCACAGGCGAGTGCATATTGATTACCCATGTCTCGTAGCAAGATTGCTTTCACCATTTGAGAGGGGCGAATGCCGCGTTGGTGCGCGGCATCCTCAATGGTCGTTGCTGGTCTTTGATGCGGTAACAGACGAAACGGAATGTGTTGGTCTGTGAGAAATTGCATCAAAGGAGTATTGATTGTATTACTCATCATCAAGACTGTAAGGCAGTGATTCGATTGTCCATTCACACTCTGGTTGCGCAACCAAACGAAGACGAGTGTCCTCATCGAGATTATTAGGCAGCACGATCAGGCCAATCGCGTGATTGTCACTGAACTGGTAGTGATTTAATAAAGCACCTACTGAACGCCAGTTTTCACCTACGCTGCGTTCGAGCTCAATTGGTTCGTCACTGAATGGAGCAGAAGTCGCACCTTTTACGATATACATCGCACGTTTATTGGTACCGCGATACTTCGCTCGTGCTACCGTTTCTTGTCCCGTGTAGCAGCCCTTTGTGAAGCTTATGCCTCCTAAAGCTTGAACGTTGAGTGCTTGTGGAATGTGAGCATTCTGCGCGGATGCAGAGACAAATGGTAAACCTGCCTCAATATCGAAACGATTCCAAAGCTCATTTGTCGTAAAGACCGCGTCGGTAGTTTCAACGATTTGCTGTGCTTCTGGCGCACTTAATATCAGTAACCAGCGATCTTGTGCAACTTGCACGGCTGTGCCACCGTCAACTGGGCGAACGCTGCCAGTTGTCTTGCTCATTGTTGAAATGAATTCGTCGGCTTTAACGCCAGCAACGCCTAAGATAACGTCATCAGAAGCTTCAATCGTTACTTTAGAGAAAATGGCGTATTTCTTTATTTCATTAAGTTCTACGTCAATCGCCGATCTTGGTTGGATCATGCCGTAGCCATCATGATGATGGAAAAGGCGGAACACGCTCCACACTTTGCCTTTTGCATCACAATGTGCGCCCAGTGTTGATTGGTCTTGTTCTAAAGAAACAACATCGCAGGTAACCTGACCTTGTAAGTATGATTTTTTATCGTCACCGATCATGGTGATCATGCCGAAGTTATCCAGCAGTGAGATAGATAACTCTGGAAGTGCGTCTTGAGTTGAGAGAGGTAATGCTGAAAAACGAGTTTGCCATTCCATAATTACAATGCCTTTTGAAGATATTTTTCCGCTATGTTATACCCAAATAACCTTGAGATACTAGGGGAGCGATTTACGAATCAACATTTGTCTGCTTTCACTATCGTATTGTGACCCGCACACTAGTGACGTAGCACATCCCTTGTTACACTCCGCACTAACAACAAGACATCTATGAAGGAATAGTGAATGTACACTCCGGAAGAAAAAGCGCGTATTAAATGGGCTTGTCGTCGAGGCATGCTTGAGCTTGACGTAGTAATTATGCCGTTTTTTGAAGAGTGCTTTGATACTCTGAGTGAACAAGAGCAGCGTGACTTTGTTTCTTTACTTGAATGCGATGATCCTGATCTGTTTACTTGGGTAATGGGGCATGGCCGTAGCGAAAATTTAGGTCATGCAGCAATGGTTGATAAAATTGTCGCCCATAACCTCAGCAAAGTTCGTTAATTTTACTGCTTCTCCCTCTCTGACTGCCCGAGTCTTCAATGTTGTACTTTTCTTATTGATGACTTGGGCTGTTATCCTCTCTAGCATTCCGCTCGTATTATCGACTTATTTGTTATTACTGATTGTGAAGGCTTTCTCAAACCAAAGTCTTGTTCAACCTACAAGTCATGGGCATTGGTATGTGCACTGCGATGGCTCGGTTAGGTTTGATGCCCTTGAGTGTGGCGAATACTCGGAAGATATTGAGTCCGAAAAGGGTCATTTACAGCGAGTTGATACATCGGCATCACCATTCAAGATAACATTCCAATTGCAATCTGGCCGTAGTGTTACGATTTGGCGTGATAGCTGTGACGATGAGCAGTATCGTCAATTATCTTTGGTATTACGCCAATGGGAAATGAAACAGGGAGCTAATGCTCCCTGCTGATGTAATAGTTTACTTGGTAAAGTTAAAGCTGTTTAGCTGGAACCAAAATCGTTGGGCCGCTGTTTTCCAGTTGGTTCGGATAGTCAAGCGTGTAGTGCAAACCTCGACTCTCTTTACGCTGCATCGCACAACGAACCATCAACTCTGCTACTTGTAAAAGGTTACGCAGTTCTAATAAGTTGTTCGACACTCGGAAATTGCTGTAGTACTCGTGTGTTTCTTGTTGCAACAGTTGGATACGGCGTAAGGCGCGCTCTAAACGCTTGTCAGTTCGCACAATGCCCATGTAGTCCCACATAAACAGACGAAGCTCGTGCCAGTTGTGCTGAATAATCACTTCTTCATCACTATTGGTTACTTTGCTTTCATCCCAACATGGCACCTGTGAAGGTAGCTCAACGTTAGTGTGATGTTTTAGAATATCTTTTGCCGCAGACCAAGCATAAACCACGCATTCGAGAAGTGAGTTTGATGCCATGCGGTTAGCACCATGCAGCCCGGTGTAGCTAACTTCACCAATCGCATACAAATTTTTCAGATCGGTGCAGCCATTTCTATCCACCATGACACCGCCACAAGTGTAGTGTGCAGCAGGTACGATTGGGATTGGCTCTTTAGTCATGTCAATGCCCAAGTCCATCAAACGTGAATAAATGGTTGGGAAGTGTTTCGTAATAAAGTCAGCAGGCTTATGGCTGATGTCGAGATACATACAGTCGGCACCTAAACGCTTCATTTCGAAGTCGATAGCACGAGCCACGACGTCACGCGGAGCAAGCTCTTTACGTTCATCGAAATCCGGCATAAAGCGAGAGCCATCTGGACGACGCAGGTAAGCACCTTCGCCACGCAACGCTTCAGTCAGCAAGAAGTTACGTGCTTCTGGGTGATATAAACACGTAGGGTGGAACTGGTTAAATTCCATATTCGCCACACGACACCCTGCACGCCAAGCAATCGCAATACCATCACCAGACGACACATCTGGGTTAGAGGTGTATTGATAAACCTTTGAAGCACCACCTGTAGCGAGAACCACAAATTTGGCTCGCACGGTTTCGACATGCTCTTCGTTGCGGTTCCAAATATAAGCACCGATAACTTTGTTTTTATCACCGCCAATTTTGTCTTCGGTGATTAAGTCCAGAGCATTGTGACGTTCGAGAACATGAATGTTTGGATGGTTATGAGCGTTATCTTGCAGGGAGGTTTGCATCGCCATACCTGTCGCATCTGCCGCGTGAAGAATACGACGACGGCTATGACCACCTTCACGAGTTAAGTGGTAGCGAGGTTCATCGTCAGAGTCATCTTCTTCACGATCAAATGGGACACCACCGTCAATCAACCACTGTACACACTCTTTTGAATGCTCAGCAATGAACCTTACGGTCTCCTCATCGCAAATACCATCCCCGGCGATTTGCGTGTCTTCAACGTGTGAATCAATGGTGTCTGACTCATCAAATACGGCAGCGATACCGCCTTGAGCATAGTAGGTTGCCCCTTCGCTGCGTGGTCCTTTACTCAGCACCATCACCTTACAGTGGTTAGCAACGCGCAAAGCCAACGACAAACCTGCCGCGCCACTCCCTACCACTAATACATCACACTCATGTTCACGATTTGTGTTCATATAACTTTTATAATCCCAAGCTAAAGTAACAAAGTTACCTTGTGTATTATTTGCACACCATGTGCATTCCATTATCGCGACATCTGTCGCTAAGGGCTAAGTTGGGAGACCTATCGACGTCCGTGTTACGGCGGTGACTGAGCCACTCTTCTTTTTCATGCAGAGCATGAGCATGCTTCCTAAGTTATAATTTGTAACGCGGTGTTCAGATAGCCATTAGCCATGCAAATGAAAAGTAATAGTTTGTCAATGCCATTGCTTTTCCATGCCCGACCCAGCACAATCTGGGACAGAGATCATTCATTATACCCATTTCCCTCCAAGATGCTCGCTTGTCAAACTTAGACTAAAGTCAGGCAGCGGTGGTCATTTGGGTATAGACATCACATTGTGAAAAAACAATGACAAAAAACTTGAGAAACCATGGAACTTTCTCATTCACGTTAGGGTCACAATAGTGCTCAAGTAAGCAGTGGTGTCAATACTACGTTTTGCATAATTAGTACCCATATCTGAGAAGAGTAGGGGCATAACAAATAGGAGTATCCGCTCGAATGAACGAGCAGCTGACCGATCAAGTATTGATTGAGCGAGTTCAGAATGGCGATAAGCAAGCATTCAACCTGTTGGTAACAAAGTACCAGAATAAGGTATGTAATCTTATTTCCAGATACGTTAGTAATCCTGGCGATGTACCAGATGTAGCACAAGAAGCGTTTATTAAAGCTTACCGAGCTATCCCTAGCTTTCGTGGGGAAAGTGCGTTTTATACGTGGCTGTATCGCATTGCAGTGAATACTGCGAAAAATCACATTGTTGCTCAAGGGCGTAGACCTCCAGCGACAGATGTCGATGCTGAAGATGCTGAATTTTACGAAACAGGTAGTGCACTTAAAGAAATATCGAACCCTGAGAACTTAACGTTGTCCAAAGAATTGCAACGGGTGGTGTTCAGTGCAATCGAAGCTTTACCTGAAGATTTAAAAACCGCAATGACATTACGAGAGCTCGATGGCTTGAGTTATGAAGAAATTGCAGAAGTGATGGATTGCCCGGTAGGAACGGTACGATCGCGTATCTTCCGTGCTCGTGAGGCGGTGGAAAAGAAAATCAGACCTCTTTTGCAACGCTAGTACAAGTAATAACTATGGTGAAAATAATGGCTGACAAAGAAAAACTTTCAGCTCTCATGGATGGAGAATTGGTCGATAAGGCTTTAATTCAAGAGTTAGAGCAAGACCAAGAGAGCCGTGATGCTTGGCAGAACTATCACCTGATTGGTGATGTGATGCGAGGCGAAGCGCCAGCAAAACCTGAGTGGAATATTGCTGAAAGCGTGGCGTTAGCGTTAGAAGATGAACCTGCACACCGTGCGTTTGATTCGCACAGTGCAAATGTTATCTCAATTGCGGATACGCCAAAAGAGTCGCAACCAGAACCGCAAAAAGCAAAACGTCAGTTGCCAGGTTGGTTGACGCAGTTTGGTCAAGTTGCTGTTGCTGCATGTGTATCGCTTGTTGTTATTTTAGGTGTACAGCAGTACGGTGGTAGCGATTCAATGTCGCCGCAAACAGATCAATTACCTGTATTGCAGACGGTTCCGTTTGCTGGCAGCGCAGAACCAGTGAGTTTGACTCGTGAGTCTGTAGAACGTTCTGTAGGCGAGGCAAATATGCAAGAGCAGCGCAAGCGTGTTCATGCTATGCTGCGAGACTACGAATTGCAGTTACGAATTAACAGTGATGCATCTCAACAAGATGCAAATCTGAATCCGGATATTGAATGAAAAAATTTCTGATCAGCGCTTGCGCTCTGTTCAGTATGATGTCTTCTCAAGCCTTTGCTGGTGATAAGCCAGCGGAGGCTTTATTGCATCAAATGAGCGAGGCGAGTAAGAATTTAAGTTACGAACTCTCTTATATCCTTATCAAAAAGAACAGCATTGAGCCGTTGCTGTATCGTCATGCCACGCATGGTGACGATCAATATGCTCATCTTGTCTACTTAAGTGGCCCTGTGCGTGAAGTGATTCGTCGCGGAACTGAAGTAAGTTATATCGAAACGGGTTTAGAACCGTTCACCATCGAGTCAGGTAAAATGGTCGCTCCGACTATGCCTATGCTCAACACCAATATCGATGAGCTAAACTTGTATTACGACTATGTAAAAGTGGGCAGAGCTCGTGAAGCTGGTGTGGCAACACAAGTGCTGCGTATTGTTCCTAAAGACGGTCTGCGCTATTCATACGTACTATGGATCGATGAAAAGAGTAAATTGCCGTTACGTGCCGACCTTGTGGACCGCGATGGTGAAATGCTTGAACAATATCGCACTATTTCTTACACGGTAAACCCAAAAATCGCAGAGTTAATGAGTGGCCTGCAAGATGTTCAATTACCTGCTGTTCTCACCATGCCAAAAGGCGATATTGGGACCAGTAATTGGCAGGTTGGTTGGATCCCTGAGGGTTTCGAGCCGAACGAGCTCAACCGCTATCGTATGGCCGTTACTAACCAAATGGTGGAGAGCCAGCTGTATTCTGATGGTCTGTTTAGCTTCTCTGTTTACGTAGCAAACAAGGATGAGCATTCGTTAAAAGGGCAGTTGGTTCGCCAAGGCAGAAGAACGCTACACAGTTTTGTGAGCGGTCAACATGAAATCTCTGTTGTAGGAGACATTCCACCGACCACAGCACAGCGTATCGCCCAATCAGTCACATTTAATGTAACAAAGAGTAAATAACAATGATGACCGCGTTGGCTACCGTGACAGACGTGCATCGTCGCGGCAAGCAATACGAAATTGATTTAAGTTGCGAACAGCAGACCAGTTGCAGTAGTTGCTCTTCACAGAAAAGCTGTGGAACGGGCGTTGTTACTAAAGCCATTGGTAACAAGAGTTTATCTTGGCACCTGCGCACGGATAAATCGGTGAAAATAGGTCAAGTCGTCGAGATTGGTTTTCCTGAGTCGAGCCTAATAAAATCAGCAATGGCGGTTTATTTACTGCCATTGTTTGGTTTGATTATCGGTGCGATGTTTGGTCACTTCCTATTAGCGCCGCTGACAGCCGGCGGGGAAGGCATCATCATATTGGCATCGGTATTGTTTGCCGCTGGTGGAATGTGGATCGCAAAACGTGTTTCTCGTCCGTTAGAAGATGAATCCAAGCGCCAAGTTACCCTCGTTCGGGTACTTGGAGAGCCAATCCAGTAAGTGCTGTCCCCCTCCACTAAAGGTTATTTGGGTATGTACTTTAAATTACGTGCGCCCGTTAACGAAATTCGGTAGAATCTGCCAACTTGATTGAAATGCCGTCAGTAGATGGCGTTTCTTACTGTCCCTATTTGTAAAGAGTTAGTCACCCTAAATCTATGAAGCACATTCGTAACTTTTCGATTATCGCCCACATCGACCATGGTAAGTCGACCCTATCAGACCGTCTAATCCAAGTTTGTGGCGGGTTAACCGATCGTGAAATGGCCGCACAGGTTCTGGATTCTATGGATCTTGAACGTGAGCGTGGCATCACCATCAAATCTCAGAGTGTGACGCTAAACTACACCGCTAAAGACGGTGAGACGTATCAGCTGAACTTCATCGATACTCCGGGGCACGTTGACTTTGCATATGAAGTATCACGTTCTCTAGCGGCTTGTGAAGGTGCGCTATTGGTTGTGGATGCGGGTCAAGGTGTTGAAGCTCAAACACTGGCTAACTGTTACACCGCGATCGAAATGGATCTAGAGGTTGTGCCAATCTTGAACAAGATTGACCTACCAGCAGCCGATCCTGAGCGTGTAGCGGAAGAAATTGAAGAAATCGTTGGTATCGATGCAATGGAAGCAACCCGCTGTTCTGCGAAGACAGGCATTGGTGTTGATGACGTTCTAGAGAACATTGTGTCAGCGATTCCAGCACCGGAAGGTGATCCAGATGCGCCACTACAAGCGCTGATCATTGACTCATGGTTTGATAACTACCTTGGCGTTGTTTCTCTAGTGCGTATTAAAAACGGCGAACTGAAGAAGAACGATAAGATCAAAGTGATGAGTACGGGCCAAGTTTGGGGTGTAGACCGCCTTGGTATCTTTACGCCAAAACAAGTAGATACCGATACCCTTCGTACTGGTGAAGTAGGTTGGGTTGTTTGTGGCATCAAAGACATTCTTGGTGCCCCTGTTGGTGATACGCTGACTCTAGCGAAGAATGGTTGTGATAAACCGCTACCAGGCTTTAAGAAAGTTAAACCTCAGGTTTACGCAGGTCTGTTCCCTGTATCTTCCGACGATTACGAAAACTTCCGTGACGCACTAGGCAAACTAAGCCTTAACGACGCATCGCTATTCTACGAGCCAGAAAACTCTGCGGCACTTGGCTTTGGTTTCCGTTGTGGTTTCCTTGGCATGTTGCACATGGAAATCATCCAAGAGCGTCTAGAGCGTGAATACGACTTGGATCTTATTACCACAGCACCAACGGTAGTTTACGAAGTTGAGAAGACGGATGGCGATCTGCTGTATGTTGATAGCCCAGCAAAACTACCAGCGATCAATGATATTGAAGAAATTCGTGAACCGATTGCGCGTTGTAACATCCTTGTGCCTTCAGAGTACCTAGGTAACGTAATCACACTGTGTGTTGAAAAGCGAGGCAGTCAAGTTGATATGGTTTACCACGGTAACCAAGTCGCTGTGACTTACGATATTCCAATGGCTGAAGTGGTACTGGATTTCTTCGATCGTCTGAAATCAACATCACGCGGTTACGCATCTTTGGATTACAACTTCCAGCGTTTTGAAGCTTCGAACATGGTACGTGTAGACGTTCTTCTTAACGGTGATACTGTTGATGCATTGGCGATGATTACACACAAAGATCAGTCTCAGACTCGCGGTCGTCAGTTGGTAGAGAAGATGAAAGAATTCATCCCTCGCCAAATGTTTGATATCGCAATCCAAGCGGCAATTGGTAACCACATTATCGCTCGTTCAACGGTAAAACAGTTGCGTAAGAACGTTATTGCGAAATGTTACGGCGGTGACGTAAGTCGTAAGAAGAAACTTCTGAAGAAACAGAAAGAAGGTAAGAAACGCATGAAGCAGATCGGTAACGTTGAGCTGCCTCAAGAAGCGTTCCTAGCCATCCTTCACGTAGGTAAAGACTAAAGTTGAACTTTGTCTCACACTTGTCGGTCTTAAGACGTTAGATATTAAAATAAGTGAAAGGGTTTCGGCTCTTTCACTTTCGTATTTTTAGATAAGGGAATTTAATGGCGAATACATTCTCACTGATGTTGGTTATTGCGACTTTGGTAACTGGCGTGGTTTGGCTATTGGAAAAGCTGGTTTTCGCGAAAAAGCGTCAGGAAAAACTGGCTGAGATTCAAGCTCAGACGTCTAATGGTTTGGATGCAGTGACCTTGCAAAAAGTTGAGCGTCAGCCTTGGTGGGTTGAAAATAGCGTCTCTATTTTCCCTGTGATCGCGTTCGTTTTAGTATTACGTTCTTTTATCTACGAACCATTTCAAATCCCATCAGGCTCAATGATGCCTACCTTGCTGGTTGGCGATTTCATTTTAGTTGAGAAGTACGCGTACGGTCTAAAAGACCCAGTATGGCGTACTCAGCTAGTGGAAACTGGTAAGCCTGAGCGTGGTGATATCGTGGTATTCAAATACCCACCACAACCAAGTGTGGACTACATTAAGCGTGTAGTTGGTTTACCTGGTGATATCGTGCGTTATTCAAGTGATAAGCAGCTTTGCGTGCAAAGCCAAGGCGAATCGGCATGTAAGCCAGTTAAACTGAGCAATGTTGAAGAAAGTCAGTTTAGCTCGAACGGTATTCCAATGATCCAACTGGATGAAAAATTGGGTAACGTTGAGCACAATATTTTGGTTAACCCTCTTGTGCGTAACCGCGTGGAGCAATATTTCCCACGCAGCGGAACGACAGAGTGGGTTGTACCACAAGGTCAGTATTTTGTGATGGGTGATAACCGTGACAACAGTGCTGACAGCCGTTACTGGGGCTTTGTTCCAGAAGCAAACTTAGTCGGTAAAGCTGTCGCGATCTGGATCAGCTTCGAGTTTGATCGTGGCGCAGATAGTGTTCTACCTTCATGGATTCCAACTGGTGTGCGTTTTAACCGCATCGGTGGCATTCACTAACCATTCAAATATCGAGAGAGTATGAATTCTCCAATTGATAAACTAGAGAGAAAGCTCGGCTACCAGTTTCAAGATGCCGGGCTTATCAATTTGGCGCTGACGCACCGCAGCGCCAACAGTAAGCACAATGAACGTCTTGAGTTTCTGGGCGATTCAATTTTAAGTTTTGTCATCGCTGATGATCTGTACCATCGTTTCCCAAAAGTGAACGAAGGTGACATGAGCCGCATGCGTGCTACTTTGGTTCGCGGACATACATTGGCGGAACTGGGTCGTGAATTCGATCTAGGAGATTATTTAAAATTAGGTCCAGGTGAATTGAAGAGTGGCGGTTTTCGCCGAGACTCTATTTTAGCCGATGCGGTTGAAGCCATTATTGGCGCAATTTACCTAGACAGTGATCTTGAAGTTGTGCGAGGCATTGTACTGAGTTGGTATCAGTCACGCCTTGAAGCCATTAAACCAGGCGTTTCACAGAAAGATCCGAAAACTCGCCTACAAGAGTTCCTACAAGGCAGAAGAAAACCGCTGCCTGTCTACACAGTGACTAATATTAAAGGTGAAGCGCACAACCAAGAGTTCACGGTTGAGTGCGAAGTAGCAGGTGTGGATAAGCCTGTAATCGGTAAAGGCACCAGCCGCCGCAAGGCAGAACAAGCGGCTGCTGAAACAGCACTTGAGCAATTAACAAATGGCTGATAACGAATTCGATATCGATGCGTTTTTCGCATCACAAGGTGAGCCAAGCTCGCCAGAAAACCAACACTGTGGCTTTATTGCTATTGTTGGTCGTCCAAACGTAGGTAAGTCGACACTTTTGAACAAGATTTTGGGTCAGAAGATTTCGATCACCTCTCGTAAGCCGCAAACGACACGCCACCGTATTATGGGTGTGGATACGGACGGCGATTACCAAGCGATTTACGTCGACACGCCTGGACTTCACATTGAAGAAAAGCGTGCGATCAACCGTTTGATGAACCGTGCTGCTAACTCGTCATTGAGTGATGTAAACCTTGTGTTCTTCTTAGTCGATGGTACGCATTGGACTAAAGACGATGAGATGGTACTGACCAAACTTCAAAAATCGAACTTCCCAGTTGTGCTTTGTGTAAACAAAGTCGACAACGTACAAGATCGTAACGACGTGATGCTACACATGGCGGAGATGTCGAAGAAGATGGACTTCGTGGATGTTGTGCCAATCTCTGCCAAGCAAGGTAAGAACATTGACGTACTACGTAAGCACGTGCGTAATCACTTACCTAAAGCAACGCATCACTTCCCAGAAGAATACGTGACTGACCGTTCTCAGCGTTTTATGGCGTCTGAGATTGTGCGTGAAAAGCTGATGCGCTTTACTGGTGAAGAGCTGCCATACTCAGTAACGGTTGAGATTGAACGTTTTGATTACAACCCAGAAACCGACGGTTTCCACATCAATGCCTTGATTCTTGTTGAGCGTAATGGCCAGAAGAAAATGGTGATTGGCAAAGGTGGCGAGAAGATTAAAACCATTGGTCGCGAAGCGCGTTTAGATATGGAAGAATTGTTCGGTCGTAAGGTTTACCTAGAAACTTGGGTAAAAGTGAAATCTGGCTGGGCAGACGACGAACGAGCGTTGCGATCGTTGGGTTATATAGACGATTTATAATCTTGGCTGCGAAGGTGCTTCGCTCCAACATCGATGAAAAATCAGTATCGATTAAAATAAGGAGCCGCTCGGCTCCTTATTTTTTATTTCACACTTTTTAGGCACAATGACTTAGATGAGTAATCTGTCTTCCGAAGGTTTACAGCGCTGTTTTGTATTGCACCGACGCCCTTACAGTGAATCGAGCTTAATCCTTGATGTATTTAGTGAGGAATATGGCCGAATGACTTTAATGGCCAAAGGCGCGCGCAGTAAGCGTTCGAACTTAAAAGGCGCATTGCAACCTTTTACCCCGCTATTACTTAAATGGTCGGGGAAAGGCTCAATGAAAACTTTGCGTCAAGCCGAGCCGATAAGTCTAGGTTTGCCGTTAACGGGCATTAATCTCTACTCAGCCATGTACGTCAATGAACTGATTGGCCGTATTTTGATGGCTGAAGTGCCGATGCCAGCACTATTTCATGATTATTTGCATGCGTTAACCGAGTTGGCGCACAACGAGAACCCTGAGCCTGCACTGCGTCGTTTTGAGTTAGCCTTGCTGTCTTCGATGGGGTATGGCGTGGATTTTTTGCATTGTGCAGGTACCGGCGAGCCCGTCGACCCAGAAATGACCTATCGTTACCGGGAACAGAAAGGGTTTATTGCTTCTGTTAGGCGCGATAACCTCACGTTTTTAGGGAATGAACTGATTGCTATCAGTGAGCGGCGGTTCGTCACTAAAGAGCAGCTAAAAGCGGCAAAACGCTTTACACGTATAGCCTTAAAGCCGTATCTTGGCGGCAAACCTTTAAAAAGTCGTGAATTTTTCATTCAGACCCCCAGAGCACGGAGTAACGGAAAATGAGCTCAATTTATTTAGGCGTCAATATCGACCATATTGCCACTCTACGTAATGCACGTGGTACAAAATACCCAGATCCTGTTCACGCTGCTGAAATTGCTGAGCGTGCAGGCGCGGACGGTATCACTATCCACTTACGTGAAGACCGTCGCCATATTTTGGATCGTGATGTACGTATTCTGCGTGAAACCATTCAAACGCGTATGAATCTAGAGATGGCAGTGACGGACGAAATGGTTGAGATTGCGCTGCAAACTAAACCAGAGTTTGTGTGTTTAGTGCCTGAAAAGCGTGAAGAACTGACGACGGAAGGTGGCTTAGATGTAGTAGGGCAGCTTGAAAAAATTAAAGCTGCGACGAAAAAGCTGACAGATGCAGGCATCAAAGTTTCGCTCTTTATTGATGCTGACCGTCAACAGATTGAAGCTGCGAAAAAGTGTGGCGCTCCGTTTATTGAGCTACATACTGGCCATTATGCAGATGCGACGACAGAAGACGAGCAACAAGCTGAACTGAAGAAGATTGCCGCTGGTGCTAGTTATGCACATGATCTAGGTATTATTGTTAATGCCGGGCATGGCCTGACTTATCACAATGTCGCACCAATTGCTGCATTACCAGAAATTTACGAACTCAACATTGGTCACTCAATCATTGGTCGCGCGGTATTTGATGGTTTAAATAAAGCGGTTGCTGACATGAAAGCATTGATGATTGAGGCTCGCCAGTCATAGGGCTATCTAGATGGCGATTATAGGGTTAGGGACCGACATTGCAGAAATTGAGCGTATTGAAAAAGCGTTAGCTCGTAGTGGTGAACCTTTTGCTCAGCGGATTCTTTCAGAAGAAGAAATGGCCAAATTCTCACAGCTTAAGCTGCAAGGTCGTTATCTTGCTAAGCGCTTTGCTGTTAAAGAAGCTGCCTCAAAAGCATTGGGGACAGGGATCGCAAAAGGGGTCACGTTTCACGACTTTTCCATCTCGAACGATGAGCTTGGAAAACCAGTACTCGCATTGACGGGCACAGCCAAGCAAATAGCGGATGCGATGGGTGTTAACCACATTCACCTGTCCATTTCCGATGAGCGTCATTACGCTGTGGCGACGGTCATTTTTGAATCCTAGCTTGTAAGTCTTAAACAAAATACTAAAAAGCCAGAGCATTTGCTCTGGCTTTTGTTTCTCTTCAATAGATCACTGTTCAAGGTATAACTTTGCGGTTGTTGTTACTTTAATCATTTCATCTTGCAGCTCGAACATTTCAGGCTCAACCTCCTCAAGACTGATCCCTGAGCGCAGTGCTTGCTCAAGCGTCGCACAGAGTGACTTCAGTCTTGGAACGCCACAATATGAACTACTGCCGTGCAGCTTATGTATGACATGAATTAGGTCATCACGAGAGATATCTTCTTGCTCCAGAGCTTGGTCAACGACTGCTTCTACTTCAGGGATGAACTCAATCAACATGCGTAGCATGTCTTTAGCGAGATCCTCTTTATTCGCGCTCTGTTTCAAGGCTGCTTGCCAATCAATAATCACATCCTGCTGAGGCGAAGAAACGGATTGTGGTGCGCTTCCTTCAGGTTCATCAACGTATGAAGGGGCGACTTTGCCAATGCTCTCTGTACAAGCATTTGGGTTCCAGTGAACCAAAACCTGTTGTAGCACATGCTCTTCAATAGGTTTGGTCAAGTAGTCATCCATTCCTGCCGAGAGCAAGCGGTCTCGTTCCCCTGCCATGGCATGTGCCGTTACCGCAATCACTGGCGTGTCTTTATTTAGCTCCAACTCTTTAATGTGCTTACAAGCGGTCACCCCATCCATTTGTGGCATTTGAATATCCATGAAGATTAAATCGTACTTTTTCTCTGTCGCCAGGTTCACCGCTTGCTGGCCATTGCTACAGGCGGTGACGGTTTCTACTCGTTCGCGGAGCAGTGCAGAGATCAGCTTCAAGTTTGCAGGGTTGTCATCCACTGCTAGTACAGTGAGAGGTAAACGGTCCCCTTCGCTTGGCGTAATTGGATCGCTTAATACCGGTGGCGATTCTACATGTTCGCTAATCAGGCTTTGTAGCAACTTACGGCGAGACAATGGTTTCGTCAGGCACTGGACGTGATGCTCTGTCATTATTTGGTCCGCAAGCGCCAATTCGGTACTCGGTGTCCCTAGGAGAACACTCGGAGCCATGCGTTTCGCTTGTTCTATCCAAGGTGTAATAACTTCCGCATCGTGAGTCTGGTTGGCCGCTAAATTCAACAGTACATAATCATATTGTTCTTCGTTGTTTGGTAGCGAAGAGCGGTAGGTTACTAAAATACCCTCCTGACTTAGAATCTGTTGGGTTACGGATGCGGCTTGCATGTTTGGTTCAATCAGCAGTAACTGCTTCCCAGTCAGAAGTTCCACTTCAATCAGTTCGCTCATTGGCATCTCAGTTGAGTGCAAGCGCACCGTAAACCAGAAGGTTGAACCTTGGTGTAGACGGCTGGTTAAACTGATTTCGCCGCCCATCTGGCTCACCAGTTTCTGAGTGATAACCAGACCAAGACCAGTACCGCCGTAACGACGTGAAATACTTGCATCTGCTTGGCTAAAGGCTTGGAACAACTGCGCTTGCTGACGCTCAGAGATACCAATACCGGTATCACGCACCATGAATTGCAGTTCGACGGAGTCTCCTGATTGAGAGCGCATTTCTACGCTAACATCAATGTTGCCTCGCTCGGTAAACTTGATTGAGTTACCGACTAAGTTCGTCAAAATTTGCTGGATACGTAGTGGATCCCCAACTAAACCTGGTGGAATTTTAGGGTCCACTTTTAGGGTGATTTCTAACCCTTTCTCATGTGCACTTGTGGCTTGTAGGTTAATTACCTCTTCTAAACTTTCTCGGAAATCAAAAGGAATGTTTTCGAGTGCCAGCTTACCCGCTTCAAGTTTCGAGAAGTCGAGAATGTCATTGATGATATTCAGCAGGTTGTTCGCCGATTTCTCAATCGTCTGTAGGTAATCCGTTTGGCTGTTAGAAAGCTGCGTTTTAAGCATTTGACGAGTAAAGCCAATCACCCCATTGAGCGGAGTACGCAGCTCGTGCGACATGTTCGCCAAGAACTCTGACTTAACCCTGGCCGCTTCTTGCGCGCGTTTCTTCGCGATATCCAACTCAACGTTCTGAATTTCTAGCTGCTCAAGCGTTTCACGTAAGTCGGACGTGGCTTGGTCTATACTGTGCTGCATCTCCACGTGATATTCTGATAACGATACCGCCATGGCGTTGATGCCATTTTTTAGCTGGTCTAACTCACCGTGCATTTTGCCTTCGATACGCACATCCAGATGACCACGGCGAATGCGGTCAACGACATTCTTCATGTGGGTGATAGGTTGGGTCACATCGTGCATTAGACGTGAAGCAAACACACTTGCTAAGCCAAGACCGAGAACCAGAACTAAAAAAGCAGAGAAGACTTCTTGATACTGTTGCAGCCTCAAGGAGGAGAGATCTAACTCGACGGCGATGTAACCAATCGCTTTTGTGCCTTGGCTTTCGTTCGACAACTCCGCTAAGTAGTGACCTTCTGACAAAATGGGGACACGCAATATCAGTGAGTTTTCGTAGATTTCCGAATTACCCAGTTGCGGGATCGGTTTATCTTTGGGAAACATCAAGGCTTCAAAATTAGGATGAAAGTTAGAGGTCACAAAGAGCTCATGATGTTCATCAAATACCGCGATACTACGAACCAGTTTGGAGTTTTTGCGGTGCGCGTAGCTTATCAAGCGACGTACCGCCTCTCGGCTTTCTGATAGTAGATGAGTTTCACTGGCAATCGCCAGCGGCTCAATAATGCTGTTACCAGTGGTGATAACTTGTTTCTCAAGGTCTTGGTAGCGGTTAAATGAGAAAAAGCCGCTCAGTAATAAACCAATAATGAGAGTGGGAGCGAGAGTTAGTGTAATTACACGTGCTCGTAAGCCATATCTGGTCATGTTATCTAATTACATCGGAGTCTGGATATGGGAAAATAACGCATTATTTCTCAAGCGCACGATAAAGCCTTGAGCAAAGAAGTGACGTCACCGAATAAACGGTAAGCATAATCAAGTCACTCGAATCACACAACGGCTGCAATCAAGAATAGTGAAGCCGAAGAGCAATTACACATAAATCAGGCATAGAGCATGGCACGCATCTTTCAACCGAAAAAGAAAACCCAACTCAATACTCGGCACCAAGCAGTGCAAGTAGAGCGTTTAGATCACCACGGCGCAGGCATTGCTTACCTCAAAAAGAAGCCATTGTTTATTGATGGAGCACTGCCGGGTGAGGAGGTGGTCACTCAATTGGTGGAAGAAAAGAGCAAATACGCTCGCGGTAAGTTGATTAAAATCCTTAAGCCGAGTGAAGCTCGTGTGGAGCCATTTTGCCCACATTATCATGAGTGCGGTGGCTGTGATTTGCAGCATCTAGATTATGACCAACAATTGACGTACAAACAGCAAACGTTGCGTCAGCTAATGCGAAAATTTTCAGGCAGTGACATTGAACTAGATGCCCCGTTATTGGGATATTCGCAGGCCTACCGTCGCCGTGCGAGAGTGAGCTTGTTTGTTGATAAAAAAACACGTCAGCTACATTTTGGTTTCCGTAAAAAGCAGAGTAAGCAAATTGCGCAAGTGACCGATTGCCCAGTGCTGGCACCGGAACTGAATGTTTTGCTGCCAGAGATTTACTCAGCCCTAAAAGCGTTCAAAAAGCCGGAACAATTAGGTCATGTAGAGCTGGTACTTGGTGATAATGGGCCGTGTATTACGCTGCGCCACTTGAGCGCTCTGACAACGAGTGAAACTCAATCTCTAACGGAGTTGGCAAAACGTCATGGCGCATCGTTGTACTTAATGCCATCGACAGAACAATTAGACCTTATCGAAGGCGATATGCCTTTTTATCAAGAAGTTGGAGTGAAAATCCCTTTTGCACCAAATAACTTTATTCAAGTAAACCAAGGTGTAAACCAACAAATGGTCAAACAAGCGGTTGAGTGGTTAGACCCACAAAAGAGTGACCGAGTGTTAGATTTGTTCTGTGGTTTAGGCAACTTTAGTTTACCAGTTGCGAAATTAGCTAAGTACGTGGTTGGAGTAGAGGGTGTTGCAGAGATGGTAGAAAAAGCCACAAACAATGCATCTTTGAACCAAATCAATAACGCGCAATTTTATCACGCTAACCTTGAGCAAGATTTTGAAGGCCAAGCCTGGGCCGCAGAGCGGTTTGATAAAGTATTATTAGACCCGGCACGCGCGGGAGCGAGTGGGATCATCGATCAAGTTTCTGAGCTTGGCGCACAGCGTGTAGTTTATGTTTCTTGTAATCCTGCTACCCTTGCTAGGGATAGTCAAAGCTTGATAGAGCAAGGCTATAAATTAACGAAATTAGGTATGCTGGATATGTTCCCTCATACCAGTCATCTAGAATCGATGGCATTGTTTGAAAAGTCCTAACTTTAGGACTTTGACCCCTTATTTGTGGTGGGTGGTCATAAAGCCAGCGTGTACGCGCGGTAAAAAGAACTAACCTGGACGGTGTTAGTCAAACCACACGAATATAATAATTAGGATGATGAGATGGTTGCGGTAAGAAGCGCGCATTTAAACCAAGATGAACAGTTTGAACTCGAAAACTGGGTGGCTAGCCTAGGACAAGAGAAAAACACAGCCTCACGCTTAATCGAAGTATATCGAGATTGCCAGACGGTATTGGCTGATAACGAGCAAGCGGAGCTGTTGTTGTGGCGTGGACGAGAAATGATCGAAATTTTGATCACCTTGTCTATGGATCAAGCCACTTTAGTGGCTGCTCAACTGTTTCCTTTGGTTTCAAGTGGTGCTTTTAACAGAGAAATTCTGGAAGAGAAATACAGCAAAGAAATCATAAAATTAATCGACGGCGTTGAAGAAATGGCTGCTATTGGCCAACTCAACGTCAACATGGAAGGCAGTGCAGCGTCATCTCAGGTAGATAACGTACGCCGCATGCTGCTTGCCATGGTGGATGACTTCCGCTGCGTGGTTATCAAGCTTGCGGAGCGAATTTGTAACCTTATTGAAGTTAAAAAAGCGCCTGATGAAGTTCGACGTGCGGCGGCAAAAGAGTGTGCCAACATCTATGCGCCGCTAGCAAACCGATTAGGCATCGGTCAGCTGAAATGGGAAATTGAAGATTACGCTTTCCGCTACCAACAGCCGGAAACTTACAAACAAATTGCCAAGCAGCTTTCTGAGCGACGCATCGTTCGTGAACAGTACATCAAAGACTTTGTTGAAGACCTCACGCACGAAATGGAAGTGTCGGGCATCAATGCCGAAGTGAGTGGTCGACCTAAGCACATCTACAGCATTTGGCGAAAAATGCAGAAGAAGAGTTTGGCCTTTGATGAGCTGTTTGATGTTCGAGCAGTACGTATCATCGCAGACAAACTGCAAGACTGTTACGCGGCTTTGGGTGTAGTTCACACCAAATACAAGCACCTACCGAGCGAGTTTGATGACTACGTTGCTAACCCTAAACCAAACGGTTATCAATCGATCCACACCGTAATTCTAGGGCCAGAAGGCAAAACCATCGAGATCCAGATTCGTACCAAGCAAATGCATGAAGAGTCGGAGCTGGGTGTTGCCGCGCACTGGAAATATAAAGAAGGGGCAAGCAGCCGAAGCGGTTATGATGAGAAGATCACGTGGCTGCGTAAGCTACTGGATTGGCAAGAAGAAATGTCTGACTCTGGCGAAATGCTCGATGAGCTGCGTAGCCAAGTCTTTGATGACCGTGTTTATGCCTTTACACCACGTGGTGATGTTGTCGATTTGCCAATGGGGGCAACGCCGCTAGATTTTGCCTATCACATTCACTCCGAAGTGGGACACCGTTGTATCGGTGCCAAAGTCGGAGGTCGTATTGTGCCGTTCACGCATAAATTACATATGGGTGACCAAGTCGAGATTATCACTCAGAAAGAACCTAACCCATCACGTGACTGGTTAAACCCATCATTAGGCTTCGTTCATTCTGGTCGTGCGCGTGCCAAAATTAACGCCTGGTTCCGAAAACAAAGCCGTGAGAAGAACCTTGAAGCAGGTCGTGAAATCCTTGAGCATGAGTTAGCCAAAATTGGCGCAACGTTAAAAGATGCAGAGCATTACGCCCTCAAGCGGTTTAACGTCAAAACACCAGATGAATTGTATGTTGGGGTAGGTAGCGGTGATTTGCGCATCAACCAAATCATTAACCATATCAACGCGTTAGTTAACAAGCCAACGGCAGAGGAAGAAGACCAGCAAGCACTGGAAAAACTGCAAGAAGCAGAGCACAAATCACCAGCGCAAAGCCGACCGAAAAAAGACGCCGTCGTTGTAGAAGGTGTCGATAATCTAATGACGCACCTAGCGCGTTGCTGTCAGCCGATTCCAGGTGATGATATCTGTGGTTACATCACGCAAGGTCGCGGCATTTCAGTACACCGTAGTGACTGTGAACAGTTAGAAGAACTGCGCCATCATGCGCCAGAGCGTATCATTGATACTGTCTGGGGCAGCGGCTTTGTGGGGTCATACATCCTCACCGTGCGTGTTGAAGCGATGGAGCGAGGTGGTCTACTCAAAGACATTACGACACTGTTCGCCAACGAAAAGATCAAAGTGACCAGTATGAAGAACCGAGTCGATTACAGACGTCAACTTGCCATCATGGACTTTGACCTAGAAGTCACCAATATTGAGGTGCTTTCGCGGGTTTCGAAACGTGTGGAACAGATCAAGGATGTCATGACGGTGAAACGCCTCGGCTAAAACTCTCGTCATAGTTATCGTTGTAGCGTTGTTGACTGCACGCACTCGCTCCATCACATGGTGAACCATGCTCAGGAGTCTCGTTTGTTTGTCGCCTAGCTACAACTTCAACTATTTACAGAGTTACACTTGCGTCATATTTGGCTTTTTATCTGCGTTAGCTGCACTTATTCCGACGTGCCGGCTCAGGGGCATCACATAGTAGGCTATGCTCAGGAGTCGCGAAAACTTGTTGCCTTGTCAAAGTAACAATTACTTAGTGAAAGCTGCTGAGAAAATATAATGTAGAAGGTGAGTGGTTTTGGCTGCTCACCTTTTTCTTTAATAGAAAGGTTTAAAGGAACAAAAAATGAGTCATCCAATTGAACAATTAGAACAAATCATGGCGAAGTTGCGTGACCCAGAAAACGGTTGCCCTTGGGACTTAAAACAAACCTTTGACACCATCGTTCCGCATACAATAGAAGAAACCTACGAGGTGGTGGACGCGATTCAAAATCGAGATTGGCCCAATCTAAAAGAAGAGCTAGGGGATTTGTTGTTTCAGGTGATTTTTTACAGTCAGCTAGCGAAAGAGCAAGAGCTGTTCGACTTTTCGGATGTCGTCGAAACCGTGAACGAAAAACTGACTCGTCGCCACCCGCATGTTTTTTCAGATGTTGAGTTTGAATCTGACGAGGAAATTAACGCGAACTGGGAAGCGGAAAAAGCAAAAGAAAAAGCCCTAGTAGGCAAAGCGGAAGAAAGTATCCTAGACTCAATACCAAACTCTTTGCCGGCACTTTCTCGTGCTACAAAAATTCAGAAAAAATGTGCAAAATTTGGGTTTGATTGGGATTCACTTGGCCCGGTTGTCGATAAAGTACGAGAAGAAATTGACGAAGTCATGGAAGAGGCACTGCAAGTTCAGCCCGATGAAGAGAAAGTTGAGTTGGAGCTCGGTGATTTGCTATTTGCGACTGTCAATTTGGCTCGCCACCTTGATAAAAACCCAGAAGTCGCACTAGGAAAAGCAAACGTAAAGTTTGCGCGACGTTTTAAACAAGTTGAAGGCAAGGCCCAGCAGTCAGGCAAAGTACTTACAGATTGTTCTTTATCAGAACTTGACCATTTTTGGGATGAAGTAAAACAAGAAGAATCGAGGCAGAGGTAAACTGGCAGAATACATAATATAAGGTCAGCTTGTTTGGTTACACGAAAACGGACTTTGGTTTGTCTTTGCTCACTTTGATTTGAAGCAAAAAATAAAAAATTACGGTGTGATAGATTTCACGTTGTGGCGGTAAGGAGCTTCTGGTATATTTATCTCCCGTCCAGAAGCACTCCATTTCCCTCATTCAACCAATTTCAGGTTAAACATGACGACAAATTACATTTTTGTTACTGGCGGGGTTGTATCCTCTCTAGGTAAAGGTATTGCAGCAGCATCTCTTGCGGCTATTCTAGAAGCTCGTGGTCTTAAAGTGACTATGATGAAGCTTGACCCTTACATCAACGTTGACCCGGGCACAATGAGCCCTACTCAGCACGGTGAAGTGTTCGTTACAGAAGATGGCGCAGAGACTGACCTTGACCTTGGTCACTACGAGCGTTTCATCCGTACCAAGATGACCAAGCGTAACAACTTCACTGCAGGTCGTGTTTATGCCGACGTACTTCGTAAAGAACGTCGTGGTGACTACCTAGGCGCAACTATTCAAGTTATCCCTCATATCACTAACGCAATCAAAGATCGCGTTATTGCAGGTTCTGAAGGCCATGATGTGGCTATCGTTGAAGTTGGCGGTACTGTTGGTGATATCGAATCACTACCATTTATGGAAGCGATTCGTCAGCTAGCTGTTGAGCTAGGCCGTGAGCGCGCAATGTTCATGCACCTAACACTTGTTCCTTACCTAGCGGCAGCGGGCGAAGTGAAAACTAAGCCGACGCAACACTCTGTAAAAGAACTTCTATCTATCGGTATTCAGCCAGACATCCTAGTTTGCCGTAGCGATCGCGTTATTCCTGCGAATGAGCGTAAAAAAATCGCACTGTTCTGTAATGTTCCAGAAAAAGCAGTAATTTCAATGAAGGATGTAGACTCTATCTACAAGATCCCTCAGTTGATTAAATCTCAAGGGCTAGATGACCTTGTGTGTGCTCGCTTTGGTATTACTGCTCCTGAAGCAGACCTTTCTGAATGGGAACAGGTTATCTACGAAGAAGCAAATCCTACTGGTGAAGTAACCATCGGTATGGTTGGTAAATACATTGAATTACCAGATGCATACAAATCTGTGAACGAAGCGCTTAAACACGCTGGCTTGAAAAACCGCCTAAGCGTCACAATTAAGTATGTAGACTCACAAGATATCGAAACAAAAGGCGTTGAACTTCTAGAAGGTTTGGACGCAATCCTAGTACCAGGTGGCTTCGGCGATCGTGGTATTGAAGGCAAGATCCGTGCGGCTCAATATGCACGTGAAAATAACGTGCCTTACCTAGGTATTTGTTTGGGTATGCAAGTTGCACTAATCGAATACGCGCGTAACGTTGCGGGTATGGAAGGTGCACATTCAACAGAATTTAACAAAGAGACTAAGTACCCTGTGGTAGGTTTGATCACAGAGTGGGTAGACGAATCAGGTAGCGTAGAAGAGCGTACTGAAAAGTCTGACCTAGGCGGTACGATGCGTCTTGGTTCACAGCTGTGTCACCTAGAGAAAGGGACTAAAGCTCGTGAACTGTACGGTAGCGCGACGATCCATGAACGTCACCGTCACCGTTACGAAGTGAATAACGTGCTTCGTCCGCAAATCGAAAAAGCAGGCCTAAAAGTATCAGGTCTATCTGCGGACAAGAAGTTAGTGGAAATGATTGAGAACCCAGCTCACCCATGGTTTGTAGCGGCTCAGTTCCACCCAGAATTCACCTCGACTCCTCGCGATGGACATCCATTGTTTGCAGGTTTTGTTAAGGCTGCGGGCCAAAACGCACGCGGCGAATTCGAGAAGTAAAAGGATACGGGCGGCGGCGAAGGTTGTGCTGCTGCCCTTTAAGATTGACATTTATATTTGAAACGAGAGGAAACATTAATGTCTAAGATCGTTAAAGTTCTAGGTCGTGAAATCATCGACTCACGTGGTAACCCAACTGTAGAAGCTGAAGTACACCTAGAAGGCGGTTTCGTAGGTATGGCGGCAGCTCCATCTGGCGCATCTACTGGTTCTCGCGAAGCTCTTGAGCTACGTGACGGTGACAAAGCACGTTTCCTAGGTAAAGGTGTTCTTAAAGCAGTTGAAGCTGTAAACGGCCCAATCGCTGAAGCTCTAGTTGGCAAAGACGCTAAAGACCAAGCTGCAATCGACGCAGTAATGATCGAACTAGACGGCACTGAAAACAAATCTAAATTCGGTGCTAACGCTATCCTAGCTGTTTCTCTAGCAAACGCTAAAGCTGCTGCTGCTGCGAAAGGCATGCCTCTATACGAGCACATCGCTGAGCTAAACGGCACTGCAGGTCAGTTCTCTATGCCTCTACCAATGATGAACATCATCAACGGTGGTGAGCACGCAGACAACAACGTTGACATCCAAGAGTTCATGATCCAACCAGTTGGCGCTAAGACTCTTAAAGAAGGTCTACGTATCGGTGCAGAAGTATTCCACAACCTAGCTAAAGTTCTTAAGTCTAAAGGCTACAGCACTGCAGTTGGTGATGAAGGTGGTTTCGCTCCTAACCTTAAATCTAACGCTGAAGCTCTAGAAGTTATCGCAGAAGCTGTTGCAGCTGCTGGTTACGAACTAGGTAAAGACGTAACTCTAGCTATGGACTGTGCTGCATCTGAGTTCTTCGACAAAGAAGCTGGCATCTACAACATGAAAGGCGAAGGTAAAACTTTCACTTCTGAAGAGTTCAACCACTACCTAGCTGAGCTAGCTAACCAATTCCCAATCGTTTCTATCGAAGACGGTCTAGACGAGTCTGACTGGGATGGCTTCAAGCACCAAACTGAACTACTAGGTGACAAGCTTCAACTAGTAGGTGACGATCTATTCGTTACTAACACTAAGATCCTTGCTGAAGGTATCGAGAAAGGCGTAGCTAACTCTATCCTTATCAAGTTCAACCAAATCGGTTCTCTAACTGAGACTCTAGCTGCAATCAAGATGGCTAAAGACGCAGGTTACACAGCAGTAATCTCTCACCGTTCTGGCGAAACTGAAGATGCAACTATCGCTGACCTAGCGGTAGGTACAGCTGCAGGTCAAATCAAAACTGGTTCTATGAGCCGTTCTGACCGTGTTGCTAAGTACAACCAGCTAATCCGTATCGAGGAAGCTCTAGGTGAGCGCGCTCCTTTCAACGGTCTTAAAGAAGTTAAAGGTCAAGCTTAATTCTTAATTGAATTAACCGCTTAACTTAAAGCTTTTGAAAACGCCTCGCACTTGCGGGGCGTTTTTTATATGACGGAAGCGCTAAGTGAGCGCGCTCCTCCATGTTTCAAGGAAGCGGTCTTAAAGAAGTTAAAGGTCAAGCTTAATTCTTATTGAGTAAAGTTTCGCTAAATAGCTTTTTGAAACCATCGCTACGGCGGTTTTTTTGTATTTATAAGTTTGTATTTTTGGCTCTTACTTTGGTCATGGGTAAGGAGCGCTTCCTATGAGCTTGTTTCATTTTGCTGCTTATTTCTTGTAAGGAGCGTGTGAGTCTCCCTTTCTCCCCTAGAGGCAACCTCGCATTTATGCTATATATGTCACCTTATCTAATTCCTTCCGGTACAGAATGTTAGCAGCGATATGCGAATCTTTGTTATAGCCCTTACGCTACTGTTTGGCTTGCTTCAATACACTCTATGGTTTGGTAAAAACGGAGTGTCTGACTACTACACAGTAAAAGATGAAATTGAAGTTCAGCAACAAGTGAACAGCAAGCTACAAGCTCGCAACAATGAAATGTTCGCTGAGATTGATGACTTAAGGCAAGGTCTTGATGCGATTGAAGAACGTGCGCGTCATGAGCTCGGTTTAGTTAAAGATGGCGAGACTTTTTACCGCATTATAGGTGAGGAAAACCATTAAAATGTTGGATATGAACTCATCGCATATCGCAATTGTGCCTGCTGCTGGTGTGGGTAGCAGAATGAAGGCAGATCGCCCTAAGCAATATTTATTGATCGAAGGTAAAGCGGTACTGGAACATACCGTAGAGAAACTGCTTTCTCACCCAAATATTTCTAAGGTTGTCGTTGCCGTTACTGACGGCGACCCATATTACCCAGAATTGTCCGTTGCTAAGCACCCAGATGTGATTCGTGTAGCTGGTGGTAAAGAAAGAGCAGACTCTGTGTTATCAGGGCTAAACTATGTCAATGAGCATCTGGAAAGCGAGTGGGTATTAGTTCACGACGCTGCAAGGCCATGTGTATTAACATCCGACATTGACCGTTTGATTGATGTTTGCTGCGCCCACTCAACGGGTGGCATTCTCGCATCTCCTGTGAGAGATACAATGAAGCGAGCAAACGCAGTGCAAGATATCGATCATACGGTAGATAGAGAAGCATTGTGGCATGCACTGACTCCACAAATGTTTAAAACTCAGCAGCTTACTCAAGCACTGGCTGACGCATTAGAACAGGGTGTAACTATTACTGATGAAGCCTCGGCTTTGGAGTGGTTAGGCGAGAAGCCAGCCTTAGTTCAAGGGAATGCGAACAATATAAAAATCACTCAGCCAGAAGACCTTGCGTTAGCCGAGTTTTATCTAAGCCGTGAGCGCGGCGAATAAAGAAAGGATAGAAAATGATTCGAATTGGTCATGGTTTCGATGTACATAAATTCGGTGGTGAAGGCCCAGTCATTGTTGGTGGTGTAGCAATCCCTTATGAGCAAGGTTTGATTGCACACTCAGATGGCGATGTAGCGTTGCATGCGTTAACGGATGCTCTGCTGGGCGCGATTGCTGCCGGCGATATTGGTCGTCATTTCCCAGATACGGATGATAAATGGAAAGGCGCAAACAGTCGTGAATTACTGAAAGACGTTTACCGTCGAGTTAAAGAGCAAGGCTACCGTCTTGGCAATGCTGATGTAACCATCATGGCACAAGCGCCTAAAATGGCACCACACATTGACGCAATGTGTGCGGCGATAGCCGAAGACCTAGAAACCGACATTAGTAACATTAACGTAAAAGCGACGACGACAGAACGTCTCGGTTTTACTGGACGCAAAGAAGGCATTGCAACGGAAGCCGTTGTACTTCTGTTTAAGCAATAACTAGCAATTTGCTCCTCTAAGCTGTGATATCAGCGGAAACACATCATGTCAGACATTTTATCTTCATTGGCTTACCTAACGGGTAAGCCAGTTGCATCGGCAAAAATTAAAGCGCAGCCAGAGCATTTTCAGGTTCGCGAAGATTTAGGTTTTGCCTTTACGGGCGAAGGCGAGCACTTAATGGTTCGTATCCGTAAAACGGGCGAGAACACCAGCTTCGTTGCTAACGAGTTAGCAAAAGCCTGTGGTGTTAAGTCGAAAGACGTTAGCTGGGCGGGTCTTAAAGACCGTCATGCGGTGACGGAACAGTGGTTAAGTGTCCATTTACCAAAAGGTGAAACGCCAGATTTTTCAGCGTTTTTGGCTCAATACCCAAGTATCGAAATCCTTGCAACAGATCGTCACAATAAAAAACTGCGTCCTGGTGACCTAGTAGGGAACGAGTTCGTGGTTACTTTGTCTGAAGTGACAGATATAGCGGATGTAGAGCAACGTCTTGAAAAAGTGAAACAAGTTGGCGTGCCAAACTACTTTGGTAGTCAGCGTTTTGGTAACGATGGCAACAACCTTGAAGAAGCACGTCGATGGGGACGCGAAAACGTTCGTACCCGCAATCAAAACAAGCGAAGCATGTATTTATCAGCGGCTCGTTCGTGGATTTTCAACCGCATCGTTTCAGCTCGTCTAGAGAATTGTGTGTTTGATAAGTTCATTGATGGTGACATTGCACAGACGAATTCAGGCACTCAGTTGATTGATGCAAACAACATCACTGATTTGCAAGTGCAATTTGCACAAGGTGAAGCGGCAATTACCGCTGCGCTTGCTGGCGATAATGCACTGCCTACTCAAGCCGAGGCTCTGGCATTAGAGCAACCGTTTTTAGACGAAGAGCCTGACCTCATGGCGTTGATTCGTGGTAATCGCATGCGCCACGATCGTCGCGATATTGCGCTGAAGCCAAAAGATTTAGCTTGGACGGTTGAAGGTAACAACATTACGCTGACTTTCTCACTGGATGCGGGATCTTTTGCGACCTCTATTGTTCGTGAGTTAGTTAATGAGGTTGAAGTAGAAAGAGAATACTAATGGAACAGGATTCACGAAACCCGAAGCCCTTAAGAGTCTTAATCAGCAATGATGATGGTGTTCATGCTCAAGGGATTCATGCCCTCGCTGATGAGTTGAGAGATATCGCTGAAGTGACCATTGTCGCACCTGATCGAAATCGTTCAGGTGCTTCGAATTCACTCACATTAGAACAACCATTACGCGTGACTGAAATTGCCCCAAATATCTACTCAGTGCAAGGCACGCCCACGGATTGTGTGCATTTCGCGCTGAATGAGCTAATGAAAGATGATTTGCCTGATCTTGTTCTGTCAGGAATCAACCATGGCGCTAATTTGGGTGATGATGTTCTTTATTCTGGAACAGTAGCAGCAGCCATGGAAGGTCATTTCCTTGGCGTTCAGTCGGTGGCTTTTTCTCTAGTGGGTAAGCGACATTTCGAATCCGCCGCTAAAATTGCACGTCAAATTGTACAACAGCATTTAGCGTCGCCGATTCCAACGAATCGTCTACTGAACGTAAACGTGCCTGACTTACCATCAGAGAATTTAGGTGAAATTGAAGTTACGCGTTTAGGTGCACGTCATCACGCAGAGAATATGATCAAGCAGAAAGATCCGAGAGGCCATGACATTTATTGGTTAGGGCCACCAGGAAAGGAGCAAGATGCAGGAGAGGGCACGGACTTTTATGCAATTGAGCATGGCCGAGTTTCAATGACGCCTCTGCAAGTTGATCTCACCGCTCACGAGTCGCTGCGTGCTATGGATAGTTGGTTAAAGGAAGAGAAGTAATGAGTAACCCACATGCTGACAGGTTGATAGCGTTTCTTATCTCCAGTGGCATCAAAGACCAAAGAGTTCTGGATGCTATCCAACGCTTGCCACGAGAAAGCTTTGTTTCTCAAGCGATGATGCACCAAGCCTATGATAACAATGCGTTACCAATTGGTCAGGGACAAACTATTTCTCAGCCTTATATCGTTGCGCGTATGACCGAGTTGCTTGAGCTAGAGCCGGCGAGTCGTGTTCTGGAAATCGGAACGGGATCGGGTTATCAAACCGCGGTACTGGCGCAAATTGTTGATCATGTATACTCCGTTGAGCGAATTAAATCGTTGCAATGGGAAGCAAAGCGTCGCCTGAAGCAATTGGATATCTACAATGTTTCAACTAAGCATGCTGATGGGTGGCAGGGCTGGGAAGCGCGAGGTCCTTTCGATGCTATTATTGTTACCGCTGCCGCTGAAGTGATTCCCCAAGCTCTTCTCTCACAATTAAGAGATGGCGGCAAAATGGTCATTCCTGTTGGAGATACGGAACAACAGTTATTAAAAATAGAGCGTAAGGGAGACGAATATCTCTCTACCGTTGTAGAAATGGTTCGGTTCGTACCTCTGGTTGCGGGTGATTTAGCTTAAGGGTTAGGGATAGGTGAATAAGTTACTACGTCATATTGGTATTAGCTTTGTGTTTGCTGCAGGACTAGTTGGTTGTGCAGCACATTCCCCTGCACCTGTCTCTAGCCTAAAAAAAGACTATTCAAGCCTTGAAAGAGGGAGTTACAGAGGGAGTTATTATGAGGTAAAAAAAGGCGATACACTTTACTTCATAGCTTATGTCACAGATAAAGATGTAAATGATCTTGTTCGTTACAATGAGTTAACTCAGCCTTACACTATCTACCCAGGACAGAGGCTAAAACTTTGGGCTCCGAAATATGTCGCCCCTAAATATGGTCAAAAAGTTGAACCCGTTGTGGCTCCTATTGTTACGACACCCCCAGCTCCAGTGACGAAAACATCAACAGCCTCTAAACCTAAACCTTCGAGTAAAAACTCTAGTCAAAAACCTACAGAGACTAAGCCTAAAGTCGTACAAAAACAGCCTCCAAAGAAGGTTGAACAATCGAAAACAAAGGAGTATGTTGGTTCAAAAGATAACCAAAAAGTGAAGAAAAAAGCGCCAGCTACCACAGCAAAGAGTGATAAAGTCTCAAAGTGGTTGTGGCCAACAAAAGGGAGAGTAATCAAGAACTTTTCGGCGGGAGAACAGGGAAATAAAGGTATCGACATCGCAGGACAGCGTGGTCAACCTATCGTTTCAACCGCAGCCGGCACAGTCGTTTATTCAGGCAATGCGCTACGAGGTTATGGCAACTTAATTATAGTAAAGCATAACGACAATTATTTAAGCGCATACGCACATAATGACAAACTGCTGGTCACAGAAGGACAAAGCGTAAAAAGCGGACAAAAAATCGCCACTATGGGTAGTTCAGGTGCAAAGTCGGTCAAACTACACTTTGAAATTCGCTATCAAGGTAAATCAGTGAATCCAAAACGCTATTTGCCTTAAAACTTTGAAAAACAACTTGCGACATCATTTAGCGACATATTGAGTTGTCATGTCTTGCTAACTCGCCAGGGGGAGGCGTTATGAGTATCAGCAACACAGTAACCAAAGTTGAAGAGTTTGCATTTGATAATGCGTCAGTGAAGACCATTGATAACGAACTCGAAAGATCATCATCCACAGAAAGCAAAGCGACTGCGCGTGAAGAATTTGACGCGAGCAGTAAAAGCTTAGATGCAACTCAGTTGTATTTGGGCGAAATTGGCTTCTCACCTTTACTTACTGCCGAAGAAGAAGTGCTTTACGCAAGACGCGCCCTACGTGGCGACGAAGCGGCACGCAAACGTATGATCGAAAGTAACCTACGTTTGGTTGTTAAGATTTCTCGTCGATACAGTAACCGTGGTCTAGCACTACTCGATCTGATTGAAGAAGGTAACCTCGGCTTGATCCGAGCGGTCGAAAAATTCGACCCAGAACGTGGTTTCCGTTTCTCTACTTACGCAACATGGTGGATCCGACAAACGATAGAGCGAGCGTTGATGAACCAAACTCGCACGATCCGTCTACCTATCCATGTAGTGAAAGAGCTGAACATTTATCTGCGTACTGCGCGTGAACTTTCTCAAAAGCTCGATCACGAACCGACCGCAGAGGAAATTGCTGCTCAATTAGATATTCCAGTCGAAGACGTAAGCAAAATGTTACGCCTTAATGAGCGTATTAGCTCTGTCGACACGCCAATCGGTGGTGACGGTGAGAAAGCGCTGCTGGATATTATTCCTGATGCAAACAACTCTGATCCAGAAGTTTCGACTCAAGATGACGACATCAAATCATCGTTGATTCATTGGTTAGAAGAGTTGAATCCGAAACAGAAAGAAGTGCTTGCACGACGCTTCGGCCTACTAGGCTATGAGCCTTCGACGCTGGAAGAAGTTGGTCGAGAGATTGGTCTGACACGTGAGCGAGTACGTCAAATACAAGTGGAAGGTTTACGTCGTCTTCGTGAAGTCCTAATCAAACAAGGTTTGAATATGGAAAACTTGTTTAACGTAGAAGACGATTAAGTAATCCGTATTTCACTAGATACACAAAAGGCTATGGTTCCCCATAGCCTTTTTTCTTTTTTGCTCGTCGGTGTGAGTCTGTTTACAGCATCTTCTTCAAGCGATACAGCTCTTCAAGAGCTTGGCGTGGCGTTAAGTCGTCAGGATCAATACCTGACAGAGCTTGTTCGACCTCGCTAGGCTCTGGAATCAGGCTCAACTGGTTGGCCACATCTACTGCACTTGGACGCGGTGTGTCACTGTTTTGCCCCAGTTGCTCTAGCTGAGATAGCTTGTTACGCGCATTTTTGATGACCGTTTTTGGTACGCCAGCTAAGCCCGCAACAGCCAAGCCGTAAGACTTACTTGCCGCACCTTCTTGAACTGCGTGCATAAAGGCAATGCTGTCTCCATGTTCTACGGCATCCAAGTGAATGTTCGCTAAGCTTGGCAGTTGGTTCGGTAACTCTGTTAATTCGAAGTAGTGAGTTGCAAATAGGGTCATCGCACCAATTTGTGTTGCGAGCCATTCCGCACTTGCCCAAGCTAAAGAGAGACCGTCGTAAGTACTAGTACCGCGTCCGATTTCATCCATTAGCACCAAACTGTTCTTAGTTGCGTTGTGAAGAATATTGGCTGTTTCGGTCATTTCTACCATGAAGGTCGAGCGGCCAGATGCAAGATCATCTGACGCACCAATACGAGTAAATATACGATCTAAAGAACCAATCTGTGCGGATTCTGCCGGTACATAAGAGCCGATATGTGCCATCAATGCAATCAGCGCAGTTTGACGCATGTAGGTTGATTTACCACCCATGTTTGGACCAGTGATGATCAACATCTTACGGGCTGGGTTAAGCTCAATTGGGTTCGCGATGAACGGCTCTGTTGTTACTTGTTCTACGACTGGATGACGACCAGCTTGAATGTGAATTCCTGCGTCTTTCACAAGCGTTGGGCGGCAGTAATCTAACGAATCTGCACGCTCTGCTAGGTTTTGTAATACATCCAGTTGAGACAGGGCAGAAGCTAGGTTTTGCAGCTTCTCAAGGTTTGGCATCAATAGATCAAACAGTTCTTCCCACAACTGTTTCTCAAGTGCTAACGCTTTAGATTTCGAGTTAAGTACTTTGTCTTCGTGTTCCTTAAGCTCTGGGATGATGTAGCGTTCAGCGTTTTTGAGTGTTTGGCGACGTACATAATGCGGTGGAACCAAATGGCTCTGGCCACGGCTTACTTGGATAAAGAAGCCATGAACGTTGTTGTAGCCTACTTTAAGCGTATCGATACCGTGTCGTTCACGCTCATCTCGCTCAAGCTGCTCAAGATATTCTGTTGCACCGTCTGCCAATTTTCGCCATTCATCGAGCTCCGCATTGTAGCCTTCAGCGATGACGCCACCATCACGAATAACAACCGGCGGATTTTCTTTAATCGCGCGCTCTAACAGGTCACATACTTCGTCAATCGGAGCTGCATACTTCGCCAATTTCGTTAGGTACGGATGGGTCAAAGAAGCGGTGACAGATTCTAGCTCTGGTAGCTGTTGCATGGCATTGCGAAGTCTAGCCATATCGCGAGGGCGAGCAGAGCGTAATGCAAGGCGCGCTAAGATACGTTCAATATCACCAATTTGCTTTAACGTTGGTTGAAGATCGGCAAACAGAGCTTGTTCTTTAATCTCACCAATCGCATCAAGGCGATTGTTTAACGTTTCAATGCAACGCATAGGCTGATGCAACCAACGCTTCAGCATTCGGCTGCCCATCGGAGTTGCACAATGGTCGAGTACTGCAGCGAGCGTGTTATCGGTTCCGCCTGCTAGATTTTGAGTAATTTCCAGATTACGTCGGGTAGCAGCATCAAGGATGACGGATTGATCCTGATGATCAAACGTTAAAGAGCGAATATGAGGTAAAGCCGTACGTTGAGTATCTTTTACGTACTGGATCAAACAACCAGCAGCACATAACCCTAAGGACGCATGTTCTACACCAAAACCAACCAGATCTTTTGTGCCAAATTGTTGATTGAGTTGTTGCTTAGCCGTATCAAGCTCAAACTCCCAGACTGGGCGACGACGGTTGCCATTGCGGCTCGCCATTAAATGTACAGGTTCAAAATCTTCTGGGAACAGTAGCTCACGTGGTGAGGTACGTTGAAGCTCAGCTGTCATCGCTTCTTCAGTTTCTGGTTCTGTCAGTTGGAAGCGACCAGAGGTGACATCCAGCGTCGCATAACCGAACTTATCGTTGTGATGGTAAATTGCTGCGATTAAGTTATCGACACGCTCAGAAAGCAGCGCTTCATCCGTCACAGTACCTGGTGTCACGATACGCACAACTTTACGTTCTACCGGGCCCTTGCTGGTGGCCGGATCGCCAATCTGTTCACAGATCGCCACAGACTCACCAAGCTGAACAAGTTTTGCCAGGTAGCCCTCTACGGCGTGAAATGGCACACCCGCCATTGGGATAGGTTCACCTGCAGACGCACCACGTTTGGTCAATGAAATATCAAGAAGCTGAGAAGCTCGCTTGGCATCATCGTAAAAGAGTTCGTAGAAATCGCCCATGCGGTAGAACAGCAAAATCTCTGGGTTCTCAGCTTTTAGCTTGAGGTATTGCTGCATCATCGGAGTGTGTTTTTGTTCAGCTTTCACAGGTAAGTTCTTTTGTTTATTTCCGTAGCGGCTTAGGATACGTGAATCCCTATCAAGTAAAAAGAGACAAAGGGCATTTTGGCTATGGAAAAAACAACAAAATTGAGTGCCGATTTAGGCGCATTATTGGCTAAACACGGGCATCTTTTAACGACCGCAGAATCATGCACAGGTGGTGGTGTTGCAACCGCCATTACTGACATTGCTGGTAGTTCAGCGTGGCTTGACCGTGCGTTTGTCACCTACAGTAATGAAGCGAAAATGGAGATGCTTGGTGTGCAAGCTTCAACGTTAGAAGCGCATGGTGCAGTGAGTGAGCCAGTTGTGATTGAAATGGTACAGGGTGCAATTAAAAACTCCAATGCGACCATCGGTGTGTCCATCAGTGGTATTGCAGGGCCGGGTGGTGGCAGTGAAGAGAAACCAGTCGGCATGGTCTGCTTTGCTTTTGCTGATAACCAAAGTTGGCAGCAAGTCGAAACCATGCATTTTACTGGTGACCGTGCAGAAGTTCGCAAAAAAGCGGTCGAGCATGCGCTGACTCAATTGTATCAACATCTACTCTAGAATTTCTTAAATTGTTTTAGCCCAGCATTGATAAGGGCTAGAGCAAATCATGACTTTAGGTCAGCCAAATTTTTTTCATACAGGTATGGACACTGTATGAATCAACAGTATAATAACTTTCATTGCTGAGCAGTTCTTCTGCTTAAGAAAAATGAATTACTATTCGTCGCCCAAAGAAGATGAATAAATCGGAGAAAGTAATGGACGAGAACAAACAGAAAGCGCTCGCCGCTGCGCTAGGTCAAATTGAAAAGCAATTCGGTAAAGGCTCTATCATGCGCCTTGGTGATAACCGCGCAATGGACGTAGAAACCATCTCAACGGGTTCTCTTTCTCTTGATATCGCTTTGGGTGCTGGTGGTCTACCAATGGGTCGTATCGTAGAAATCTACGGTCCAGAATCTTCAGGTAAAACAACGCTAACCCTTGAGCTTATTGCTGCTGCACAACGTGAAGGCAAAACGTGTGCGTTTATCGATGCAGAGCACGCTCTAGATCCTGTATACGCGAAGAAACTTGGCGTTGATATCGATGCATTGCTAGTTTCTCAGCCAGACACAGGTGAGCAAGCGCTAGAGATCTGTGACGCACTTGCACGTTCTGGTGCTATCGATGTTATGGTTGTCGACTCTGTCGCAGCACTAACACCGAAAGCAGAAATCGAAGGCGAAATGGGCGATAGCCACATGGGTCTGCAAGCACGTATGCTTTCTCAAGCAATGCGTAAGCTAACGGGTAACCTAAAGCAGTCTAACTGTATGTGTATCTTCATCAACCAAATCCGTATGAAGATTGGTGTGATGTTTGGTAACCCAGAAACAACAACAGGTGGTAACGCACTTAAGTTCTACGCTTCTGTTCGTCTAGATATCCGTCGTACTGGCGCAATCAAAGAAGGTGACGAAGTCGTAGGTAACGAAACGCGCATCAAAGTTGTTAAGAATAAGATTGCAGCACCATTTAAAGAAGCAAACACACAAATCATGTACGGCCAAGGCTTTAACCGCGAAGGTGAACTTGTCGATCTAGGTGTGAAGCACAAGTTAGTTGAAAAAGCCGGTGCTTGGTATAGCTACAATGGCGATAAGATTGGTCAAGGTAAAGCGAATGCGTGTAACTACCTGCGTGAGCACCCTGAAGTGGCTAAAACTATCGATACAAAACTGCGTGAAATGTTGCTAGCGCCAGCACTTGCGGAAGCGCCTGAAGCTGGTGAAGCGCCAGAGCAAGCTGAAGAGTTTTAATCTCTCATAGATTAATAAATGACAAAGCCCTGCAATGCGGGGCTTTGTTGTATCTATTGAAATCAAAAATCGAATTATCACAAAGGCCATTGAGAGCCTGTACAGCAAAAATACTTTTAGGATCATCATGTACCAAAAACGCCAGGCGCCAACATTATCGAGCAAAGAGGCAGCTATCCAATTGCTTAGCCGTCGCGATCATGGTCAGTATGAGCTTTACCAAAAATTATCGATGAAGGGCTATGAAGAATCAGACATCGACATCGCAATTAATTTTTGCCTAGACCATAATTATCTAGATGATTTACGTTACGCGAAGAGTCAAATTAGACAGCATGTATACAAAGGACATGGAGAGCGTCGAATTCGTCAAGAGTTAAACCAGAAGCGTGTTGCGGAATCGGTGATTGAGCAAGCTATGGCTGAAGAGCCGCAAGATTGGTTTGAACTGGCTAAACAGGCGGCAGAAAAGAAATTCAAAGGTATTAAAGCCAAAGACCAGAAAGAGTACGCTAAACAGGTGCGATTTCTGCAATATCGTGGCTACAGTTTTGACCAAATCAGCTACGCGCTGAACTTTGAGGACGAAGATTAACGGTCAGTCGTCCGCACTGATTTTTGTTTTGCTTCAAATTTTTTCTCCTACTCCCTCTTTTCCTCAAGAAAACTAGTCTCAGCTGTTTGCATGATCTACAATACGGCAAAATTCTAACTCGACTATTTTCAGGAAGAGCTGCATGTACATGAGCACTGATGAGGTTCGTAACGCGTTCCTCAAGTTCTTTGAGAGCAAAGGACACCAAATCGTAGAAAGTTCATCGTTAGTTCCACATAACGACCCAACCCTGCTGTTCACAAACGCAGGTATGAACCAATTTAAAGATTGTTTCTTAGGCTTAGAAAAACGAGCCTACACTCGAGCGACTACGGCTCAGCGTTGCGTACGTGCTGGTGGCAAACATAACGACCTAGAAAATGTTGGCTTTACTGCTCGTCACCACACATTCTTTGAAATGTTAGGCAACTTCAGCTTTGGCGATTACTTCAAAGAAGATGCGATCTCCTTTGCTTGGGAATTCCTAACCGAAGTTCTTAAACTGCCAGCGGATCGTTTATTGGTAACTGTTTACGAAACCGATGACGAAGCGTTTGACATCTGGAACAAGAAAGTTGGCGTACCCGCTGATCGTATTGTTCGCATTGGTGATAAAGAAGGCGGCAAGCCGTACGAGTCTGATAACTTCTGGCAAATGGGCGACACTGGCCCTTGTGGTCCATGTACTGAAATCTTCTACGATCACGGTGAGCACATCTGGGGTGGCCGTCCTGGCACGCCTGAAGAAGATGGTGACCGTTTCATCGAGATCTGGAACAACGTATTCATGCAGTTCAACCGTCACGCAGACGGCACTATGGAACCGCTACCAAAACCATCGGTAGATACTGGTATGGGTATCGAGCGTATCTCTGCAATCATGCAGGGCGTTCACTCAAACTACGAAATTGATGTATTCCAAGCTCTTATCAAAGCAGCAGCAGAAGTGATCGGTTACGAAGACCTATCAAACCAATCACTACGCGTTATCGCTGACCACATCCGTTCATGTTCATTCCTGATCGTGGATGGCGTTATGCCTTCAAACGAAGGTCGAGGTTACGTATTACGCCGTATCATCCGTCGTGCAGTTCGTCACGGTAACAAGCTGGGCGCACAAGGTGCATTCTTCCACAAGTTGGTTGGCGTTCTAGCTGACATCATGGGTACGGCTGGTGAAGAGCTGAAGCGTCAACAAGCTGTGGTTGAAAAAGTACTGCGTATCGAAGAAGAAAACTTTGGTCGTACACTTGAGCGCGGTATGGCGATTCTAAACGAAGCACTAGATAACCTAGACGGTAAAGTACTAGACGGCGAAACCGTATTTAAACTTTACGACACTTACGGCTTCCCAGCTGACTTAACTAACGACGTTGCACGTGAGCGTGAGTTCGCAATCGACGAAGAAGGTTTTGAGAAAGCGATGGAAGAGCAGCGTCAACGTGCGCGTGAAGCGGGTAACTTTGGTACTGACTACAACTCAGCAATCAAAGTTGATACGCAAACAGAATTCTGTGGTTACACCGGTACTAAAGGCTCTAGTTCTGTAGCAGCGATGTTCGTTGAAGGCAACGAAGTAGATTCGCTATCTGCGGGCGACAAAGCAATCATCGTACTTGGTGAAACACCATTCTACGCAGAGTCAGGCGGTCAGTGTGGTGACGCTGGTGAAATCCGTACTGAGTCTGGTGTATTCCGCGTTGAGGACACTCAAAAACTAGGTAACGCAATCGCGCACCACGGTGTAATGGCAGAAGGCGTTCTAGCGAAAGGTGATGAAGTAGCAACTATCGTTGACGCAGAGCGTCGCGCAGCTATCTCTCTAAACCACTCAGCAACGCACTTGCTACACGCAGCACTACGCCAAGTTTTAGGTGAGCACGTAACGCAGAAAGGCTCATTGGTGAAGGCAGACAACCTACGTTTCGACTTCTCACACCTAGAAGCAGTAACTGCAGCAGAACTGAAAGAAGTTGAGCGTCTAGTTAACGCGCAAATTCGTCGTAACCACACGATTGAAACCAACGTGATGGACATTGAGTCTGCTAAGAAGAAAGGCGCAATGGCTCTATTCGGCGAGAAGTACGACGACGAAGTACGCGTACTGTCTATGGGTGACTTCTCGACAGAGCTTTGCGGTGGTATTCACGCATCAAGCACAGGTGATATTGGCCTATTCAAAATCACTTCAGAAAGCGGCATTGCTGCAGGTATTCGACGTATTGAGGCGGTAACAGGCGAGGCTGCATTAGACGCGATTGAAGCTCAAAACGCGAAGTATGAAGAGAAACTGGCAGAATCTGCACAGAAAGCAAAAGCGCTAGAGAAAGAAGTGCAGAAGCTAAAAGATAAGATGGCAGCAGCAGAAAGCGCTAACATCATGGGCAAAGCGGTTGAAGTCAATGGTACAAAAGTTCTAGTCGCAGCTCTTGAAGGCGCTGACAGCAAGAACCTACGTACTATGGTTGATGACATCAAGAACCAAATGGGGTCTGGTGTCGTACTGCTTGCCAACGTAACAGGTGACAAGGTTGGTCTGATTGCTGGTGTGACTAAAGATCTAACTGGTAAAGTAAAAGCTGGTGATCTAGTTAAGATGATTGCTGAGCAAGTCGGTGGTAAGGGCGGTGGTCGTCCTGACATGGCTCAAGCTGGTGGTACTGATGTAGCCGCACTACCAGAGGCAATTAAAACAGTTCAGCCTTGGTTAGAAGAGCGCTTATAAGCTTTTAACTACTAAAATTACGCTCAATCAAGTTTCTTTGATTGAGCGTAATTTTTTTTAGCAGCCAAGTGGTTTAATTGACCAAAAGTTAACCGAGTCATTTAGGCTATTTGGTTTTTGTTGTAACTACTGCTTATATAATTTTTCTAAAAGGAAATACTGAAGATGTAAGCAGTTCTAAAGAGACTTCGGTCTTGGGAAGGTGAAGACTGGTGAAAAAGCCCCTTATCGTGCAAAAGTTTGGCGGAACCTCAGTGGGTTCAATTGAAAGAATCCACCAAGTTGCTGAACACATCATTAAGGCGAAAAATGATGGCAATCAAGTTGTTGTTGTCGTGTCTGCAATGTCAGGCGAAACAAACAGACTGATGGACCTCGCTAAACAGATAGATAGCGTGCCTACAGCTCGAGAACTTGATGTTTTGCTCTCTGCTGGTGAGCAAGTGTCAATGGCACTGTTAGCAATGACACTCAATAAATTGGGTCATGCTGCACGCTCGCTTACCGGAGCACAGGCGAATATTGTGACGGATAATCAACACAATGACGCAACGATTAAACACATTGATACTAAGACAATTCTGGGATTGCTTGAGCAAGACCAAATCGTGATTGTTGCAGGCTTTCAAGGTGTGAATGAGAACGGGGATATCACCACATTAGGTCGAGGTGGCTCAGATACGAGCGCAGTGGCACTGGCAGGCGCATTGCGCGCTGATGAGTGTCAAATCTTTACCGACGTTGATGGTATTTATACTTGTGACCCACGTGTAGTGAAAAACGCGCGAAAATTGGCGGTTATCGATTTTCCTTCCATGGAAGCGATGGCAAGCCGAGGCGCGAAAGTATTACATTTACCTTCAGTGCAATTTGCATGGAAGAATAATGTGCCACTGCGCGTGCTTTCGACATTTGATGTTAATGAAGGCAGTCTGGTAAAGGGGGAGTTAGGCAATCAAGCCGTCTCTGGTATAGCCATCCAACGTGACCTTGCCATAATCGAAGTCGATAAAGAACATTTATCTAGTGCTACAAAACAATGTCAGATGTTGGGTATCGACATTTGGAATGTGATCGAGGAAACAGAACGGGCAGGTATCATGATAAAACAAGATGCATGTGCCAAGTTCGATCTGGTGTTCAGCGACAAAATCCGTAATAGTGAAGTGGTAAGCCTGTTGACCGCAGTGGGGCTTGAGGCCAATGGAATGGTAGAGCACGCATGCGATTTGTTGGCAAAGCGAGATATTGAGATCAATTTCAGCGCAACGAATGCACTCACTATGATGCTAGTTTTAGCACCCGAATGTGTGGATACAGCAGCAAACATTCTGCATGATGCTTACATTACGTCTAGTGAAGCATTAAACATTCAACAAAAACATGCCTTTTTAGGCTGATTTTCGCTAACAAGGTAGTTTACGAAAATATAACTTTTGTTGGATAATAGCTTTGTAGCAAGAAAATTTAGAGATTACTCAAGGAGCAAAGAATGCTAATTTTGACTCGCCGCGTAGGCGAAACACTGATGATTGGTGATGAAGTGACTGTAACTGTACTAGGTGTTAAAGGTAACCAAGTGCGTATCGGCGTTAACGCTCCGAAAGAGGTTTCAGTTCACCGTGAAGAAATCTACATGCGCATTCAAGCTGAAAAAGGCAATGGCAACGTTGCTTCAGGTAACTACTAAGTCGCTCCTGTTTACAGAGCTTAGTTTGAATGAAAAAGGCTAACCGAAGGGTTGGCCTTTTTAGTTTTTACTGTTTTTGAAAATTTGCAGAAACTATTGTGTTGAGTATGGCTGTGAATTCATCAATAATGTTGATTCGAACTTCAGAAAGTTATTTGAAAATAAATGTCTTTTTTTTCAGAGAAGACTCTCTTTTTTTCATCATAATAGAGTGATAAAGTTCGTTTAATAGTCATTTTGATTAAATCAGCAACGGTTAAGCCAGTTTCGTGGATTTTTTCAAAGAAAATGTTTGACATATTTTCGGTAAAACGTAATATGTGCCTCCGCAAGACGGTGAGGTGGCCGAGAGGCTGAAGGCGCTCCCCTGCTAAGGGAGTATACGGTTTATCCCGTATCGAGGGTTCGAATCCCTCCTTCACCGCCATTCTTGCAACGTTGATTTATCAACAAAAAGTGCGTCCTTAGCTCAGCTGGATAGAGTACCTGGCTACGAACCAGGCGGTCGGAGGTTCGAATCCTCCAGGACGCGCCATATCTCTTTTGAGATATAACAATGAAAACGGTGAGGTGGCCGAGAGGCTGAAGGCGCTCCCCTGCTAAGGGAGTATACGGTTTATCCCGTATCGAGGGTTCGAATCCCTCCTTCACCGCCATTCATTGACTGGCCCGATGGCCTTTTTTTTGTTTCGTAAGAAATGAATGTGATTTACTTCACAACTTCTTAGCAAGAAGATCTGCGCGTCCTTAGCTCAGCTGGATAGAGTACCTGGCTACGAACCAGGCGGTCGGAGGTTCGAATCCTCCAGGACGC